>WRNK01000107.1 GCA_009776675.1 Methanimicrococcus sp. | reverse complement strand
AAGAAGAACATCGTCAAGTTACTTTATATGTAGAAGAGGATGAAGAATTCATGCCCATTCTCAATTGTTTGCTGGAGAATGAATGGACTTTGGAAAATCGGCATGAACAAAAAAGGCTCTTTAATCAACTTCAACAATATGCCATTTCTGTTCCTCATTATATTTTAGAAAAAGACTGTTTAAGTGTTTAGTCTCGATTTGAGTCAACGAATCCCAAGGGGGTACTATATCCAATATTTAATGATGAAAACAGCTGGGTTCTGACAAAAGACGCTATCAATGTCGAAGGAGGGCTTTATAATCAAAAACTGGGTTTTATTCCACCCATCAAGTCCTCTGATGATTTAATTATTTAATTCTTTTTTGCCTTCCATTTCCAACACAAAAAATCATCCGTGTTTTTGCATACGATGAATAATATTTTATCCTTTTTCAGATAATACTCCAAAACTTCATACATAAAAAAACCTAACTCCTCATGTGATCCCAAATGACCTCCCCTTCACACTCCCAAACCCCTCAATCCCACTCCCTCCAATCCCTCTACAACCAAGCCCTCCTCTACGCCGCCGAAGCCCACAACAACCAATTCTACAACACAAACTTACCCTATGTCATCCATCTTTGCATGGTCGCCAACGAAGTCCTCATAGCCGACAAAAATGAACCGGCAATAAACCTCGAAAACGCCATCCAAATTGCCCTCCTCCACGACATTTTAGAAGACACCTCCATCACAAAAGAACAACTTGAAAACCACTTTAACCCCCAAGTCGCTCACGGCGTTGACCTCCTAACAAAAAGAAAGAACCAACCGATTCGTGAATATCTTCAGAGAATAAAGGAGGGACCAAAAGACATTTCCCTCATTAAAATGTGCGACCGGATTACCAATCTTCAAAAGCCGCCGTCTTTGTGGACGTCTGAAAAAATCGCTGAATATTTGGAAGAATCAAAAATTATTCTTGAAATGCTTGGCAGCAGCCATACTTATGCAGCAAATCGATTGAAATCAAAAATGGAGTCTTACCGGCAGTACATTTAATGTTGAATATCTCATGATGTATCCAAAATTTTGTCATTAAAAAAAAGAAGCCTGTTTTTGGGTTAAAACAGGCTTATTTATGGGGATTTGATTTTAAAACGTTTTTAGTAGAGGTTTATGTTTTTGCTGTCATTTTTAAAGACGACAAATTAATAATCATACGGAGAAACTCAGAATTAAGGCAATTTAATTTGAGTTATTTTCTAGTACTACTCTTTTGTATTTATACTTTTTCATTTTAGAATGATTTAAATCAAAAATTTATTTTTGATAAAAACAGTTCAATGATACGGTTTATTTTAAATAAAATCAAATTAATTTGTTTAATATAATGAAATAATCAAAAAAAATTACAAAGTTTTGATTCATATTTAAAAACAACATATTAAGTCAAAATAAATTGAAAAGACACATTTTCAAAAAAATGAAATAATGAAGAAAAGAATCAGCGGAGAATGATTTTTCCGCTGTTTTCAAATGTTTCTTTTTCAAAAATTAAATTTTGCAAAGTGGTCACTAACTTATCAATCTTTACAGATATTTGTTTCATGGTGTCGCGGTCTCGGATGGTTACTTTCTTCGTCTCAAGAGTGTCAAAGTCAATCGTCACAGAATAAGGGATGCCGATTTCATCATTTCTTCTGTAACGCTTTCCGATTGTTCCGGATTCGTCATAATCTGCCATGATGCCGGCGGCAATGATGTCATCAAACAGTTTCTTTGAAACGGCGGTTAATTCGGGTTTGCCGAGAAGCGGATGAACGGCGGCTTGGTAAGGCGCGATTGTGTTTTTAAATTTCATCACAGTTCTTTTTTCATCCGTTTCATCGTCTTCCTTGTTTGCTTCGCTGTTTTTGTCATCAGCATTAACACCCGCATCAACATCAGCGGCATCGACGTCTTCTTCATTGTAAGCATGCTCCATGAGACAGTAAACAATTCTGTCAATCCCGTAAGACGGCTCAATCACATGCGGAACAACTGTTCGCCCCGAAATTTTGACACTTTCTTCGCCAAACGCGATCAATTCTTTTGGAATTTTGACATTTTCACCATCGACCGAAACAATAATTTCTTTGCCGGCAACTTTAATCTGTTCCGGTGTTAATTGTTTTAAGGCGTCGCCGACGATTTTGGCTTTTCCTTTAAAGAGCGGCCCCAGTTTTCCCATATCCGGTTTGATGACAAACCTGTTTTCAAAAATCGGTTCGGGGTACTCAATATAGACAGACAGTTCCGTTTTGCTTTGACTTGCATGTGCCGACAAATCGTAATTGGTGCGGTCAGCAATACCGACAACTTCGACCCAGCCGAAGCGATCGGTTTTGACTTCCGCATCCCAGCAGTCCATTGCATAATGCGCCATTTCATCACTCAAATGCTGGCGAAAACGCAGACGGTCAGGTGCGATGCCAACGCCCGTCAAAAAATCGTTGGTCAAAGCAACGCAGTAAGCTAAAAATTCATGTGCGATTGTTCCATCTTTTACGGCGTCGCCGACTTTTTTTGTAATAATGTTTCCGTTTTCCTTTGTTTGTTCAGATTGCGGATAAAGTGACAAAACGACATCTTTGTATTTGTCAAAGTTCGGATGCGTTTTGATGTCGGGATCAACAAAAATTTCACATTCGGCTTGCGTGAACTCACGAAGCCTTAAAACACCTTGGCGGGGAGAGATTTCGTTTCGGTAAGATTTTCCGATTTGAACGGCGCCAAACGGCAATTTTTCACGGTAGAAGCGTGAGAGCCTTTGAAAATCGACAAACATTCCCTGAGCGGTTTCCGGCCTCAAGTAACCCGGCCTTCCGGTTCCGGGACCGATTTTGGTTTGAAACATCAAATTGAATTCAAAAGATTTTCCAAAGTTGCCGCCGCATTCAGGACATTTGATGCTGTGCTTTTCAATCAAATCGTCCAGCTGTTCTGTGTTTAAGGCACCAACACCCTCAATGCCGAGTGCTTCAATGAGATGGTCGGCTCGAAAAGCCTGACCGCAGCCGGCACATTCACAAAGAGGATCCGAAAAGCCGCCAACGTGACCGGAAGCAATGAAAATGTCTTCCACACCGATGGTCGGCACCTCAATTTCCATGTACCCCTCATTTAAGACATAGAAATGCCTCCAAAGATTTTCCACCTTCTTTTTCACGGCACATCCAAGCGGCCCGTAATCAAAAAAACCGGCAGCTCCGCCGTAAAGTTCAAAAGAGTTCCATAAAAAGCCGCGTCTTTTGGCAAGTTCAATCACTTTATCGTATGTGTCCATTTCAACTGTCCTCTGTATATGATTCTTGGAAAATAAAAAACACGAATTAAAAAAATTGAATAATATCTCAATTATGGTTACAGAAAAGGACTGATAGAATTTAAATTTTACAATCTGTTTCAAATCCAAAAATTTTTAAAAGTCTGTTTAAAAATCCTGTCCAATTATTTGCCCAAGTCCAAAATAATCTCTACTCTATCATTTTCTCTTGTTAAAACGGATGATTTTGATGACTTTAAGAACTCATATAAAGATAAGATTTATGATTTTAATGTTGCTAATATGTAAAATCAAATAGTATGGAGGAATCGCTACGATGTTAATGGGCCGGAAAATGTTTAAATCAAATCCCAATAGTGTTTTTCCATTTGACGGCTCACCCCTTTAGGCAGGTGCATTATGAAGCTATATGAGATAGAAGATTTAGTTTCATCTTTTCCGACAATTATGGGCTTATCCAACGACTTGCTGATAATTAATAAGCTAATGATTGTCACAACCGATGATATAATTGAAAACAAAGAGCTTTTTTGCTCTATTGTCAATCGAATTTGGCTGTCATATACAGATTCCGGTTTTATGGAATTAACAAAAGAAAACGAAGGAGAATTAATTAGATTTTCTCAGTGGTTGCATAAAATACAAGCTGAGTTAAGACTGGAGTTAAGTGACAGCCTTATCGAAGATTTCAATTTAACAGTTGAGGAAATTAACAGAATGATGGGGCGGTTGGATAGCAAATCGAATGAAGTGGTATGCAAATGAGCAAATTCGTTAACAGGCAGAGATGTTCCAACCACAATTAAAAGACTTTTCAACTTACCGGAAAAAGGATGGCAGCAATGATAATAGGTAATCCGCACACGTTTGCAATTATTACTCAGGCTATAAAAGAATGGAACACCGAAGGTTCATTTTGGAGCAGCGGCGTTTTGTTGTTTTGTATTGATGGCGCGTTGTTTCCAAAGCAAATTGCAACTGCCACTCTTAATAGTGAGATTTAGCCGCTTCAGGAAGCATTAAGAAATCTTGCCATTAACGAAAAGCTATTTGGCATGGAAAAAGAAAAAGCGTTTGCTGAAATGTATAAGACAGCCTTTCCGGATTGGGTTGACAATGATTTTGATAACGATTACAGTTACTTTATATCACCGCCAACACTCGCAGATTTAAACTGCTATGTTTTTGCTGCAAGCAACGGAAAACAAGTAAGAATTGTTGCAGCCGAGTTGGAATATATAATAAGCGAATCCATTCACGATCTTAGCAACATCGTGGTAAAAGAATGTTTCATTACAAATGATGAGTTGAAAATAATAATTGCAGAACTGGATGCAATAAAGATAGACAATTTTATGTGTGGCGATAATAGTGGATTGGATTAAAATTAAGCAAGAAATTTACTATGAGGATGGCTCCCTTCGAGATATTGTCACAGAAAACAGCATGCCCTTAGAAAAATGGGAATTGTTGTGTGAGTATTTGAAAGACAACTATAATTTGCGCATACATTGCGATGGTATCGAAATGCGCGATCGCTTTGATTATGCCTTGGCAAAAAATTGTTTGTTTGATAAAGAGCATAATTACATTGCTTCTTTTAGTATCTGCAATGTTCATTTTTCCTTATATCTCCCATGGGGAGGCCAATTTTTAGAGTTTGATTTCTTCCCCAACGAAATAGACGGTTTGGATAAGCACCGAGCTATTATTGAATTTATGACAAAATTGGCAAATATCTTGCAAATAACATTAAAAATGACAGGAGAGGGCTGTAGTGATGCAATTTTGGTTGAAATTGCCCCGGCAACAAAATAAGTTGGCTGTAAACATTTGAGTATTTTAAAAACAAAGTTGTCCGGATTGAGTATTTTAAAAACAAAGCTTTCCGAATTGAGTATTTTAAATAAAGCTGCCCGGAGTTTGAACTAAGGAATCTGCTT
>WRNK01000106.1 GCA_009776675.1 Methanimicrococcus sp. | reverse complement strand
TGTCGCGCCGATTTTTTCTGAACCATAATGGGCGCCAAGCCCGCCGGTGAACAAACCATAGCCATAGCTGACTTGAATGACATCTTTTTGCCCGAGACCAACAGCAGTAAATCCGCGCGCGAGTGATTCAGCCCAGTTGTCGACATCATTTTTTGTGTAGCCGACGACGATTGGTTTTCCGGTTGTTCCGGAAGAAGCATGAAAACGAACAAGTTCCTCATTTTTGACACAAAACATGCCGGTCGGATAGGTGTCTCTTAAATCTTTTTTGTATGTAAACGGCAATTTGAAAATATCGTCAATAGAAGAAATATCGCTTGGCTTGACACCGTGGTCATCAAAGCGTTTTCTATAGAAAGGGGAACGGTCGTAAACGTAGCGGACCAAATTAACCAAACGCTCGCTTTGGAGTGCGCGCAATTTTTGAGGGTCCATTGTTTCAATTTCATGATTCCAATAAGACATTATATGACTCCGTCAAAATAAATCGGACGATAGAGGATTTCAAACTATAAAAAGGATTTTAAATACTGAATTTGCACAAAAAGTCAAAAAAAAAAAATCAGTTTTCATACATGAATTGATTTTCGTGCAAAGCCCAAATTATCGAATCAATTCATCCTCAAAAGAACCGGATTCTTGAGGTTCCGGATCATTGGCGCTTGTGATTTTGAAAACGGTTGTGGTTACGCTGCTTTGAATATGTTTTTTGGAACAATCAATGCATTCGGAAATCAAAATATCAAGCGGGCATTCGGCATCGATTCCGGCTGCACCGCTGTGACCGCCGCCTGTACCGTTATACTTTTCACTGATTTCTTCCATGATTCTGCCGAGATTGAGACCGTTTGAAATAATGTCTCTTTTGGCGCGACCGCTGACACGAACACTGTTGTCATCCTTCGCCGACCCGACAAAAGCAATGTCTGCCCCGATGTTTGTCAACATGGATGCTACGGCGCCGCCGTAAGATTGAACATTGGTGGTTGCAATGATAAAATCACCGACACATTCCACGCGGCAGCCCATTGCTGCTTTGAACATTTCAATTCGAATGTTGATGTCTTGCGGTGTGGCCGCCATCAATTCGAGCGCATCAAAATAATCGACTTTGCTGACCTGCATGATTTTAGAAAGCGTTTTGAATGTATCGGCATTGGCATGCTTCAAATGTCCGGTATCTGTGATGATGCCGGTAATCATTGCCAAGCCCATTTTTTCAGTAATCGGAATGCCGGCTGTTTCTAAGATTCTGAAAATAATCTCCACTGTCGATGTGGTATCTTCGTGAATAAAAAACTCAGCCTCATCGAGAAGCGCAACCGTCGAATGGTGATCAATCAAACAAAAGCGATCCATTTTCAAATCGTTTAATTGACCGCGTGTGGATGTATCGACAACAACTGTCATGTCATAGTCTTTGGGATTGGGACAAAGGACAACCGGAATATTGAGCTTTTCAATAAAGTTGGTTGCGACACGATTGCACTCATCCACAATGCCGATCGTTCCGCCAATAGCTTCAGCCAGTGTAAAAGCACTGCCGATGGCGTCCGGATCTGCGTTTCGATGACAGACGTAAAGAATATTTCGATAATCCAAGAGACGGTTGAAGAATTCTAAATCTGTAACCCTCATGATTCCCCACGGCTCGATTACGACTCTGCGCCGCCCATCATGCTTTGGAGCTGTTCTTGGAGCTGCTTAAAACGTGCGTTTAAGCGTTCTTCCTGACGGTCAATGGATTGAAGCCTTAAAGAAAGCGTTTCTAACCGTTCTTTGAGCGTTGAAAGAAGAGCAGCTTTTTCAGACTTAATCATTAATTCGCCGACAGATTTGTAAACAACCGCATCATCGGAAACCTTTTCCAATTCTTCAACAGCCATTTGCGTTTCCTTCATCATGATATCGGTTTGAGATTTCTGAACGGAAAGCGCCTGAGCCTGCTGTTGAACTTGCTGGATTTGTGCAATTTGATTTTGAACTTGAGGAGATAATTCTGAACTCATTATTGTTTCACCTTGTCCAAATAAAAGAGCACAAAAACATTTGAATGTTTCTACAAGAAAATGAAAAAGGATGAAAAAAGATGAAAAGGGGTGAAAAAGATGAAAAAAAAGAAAAAAGAAGAGGGAGCCGGATCAACTTTAATCTTGCATTAATTTTTCAATACTGAAATTTTGCAAATATTTGGCATTGCTCTTTTTGATTAAAGCATCACAAATATCTTCGGGGTTGCCATCCATGACAATGTTGCCTTTTTCAATCCAAACGGCACGGTGAGAAACTTCTTTGATGAAATCCATGTGATGGCTGACCAATATAATGGTGGTTCCAAATTCCTTGTTGATGCGCTTTAATGCGTTTGTCACATCACGAAGTGTCAGCGGATCTAAATCTCCAAACGGCTCGTCCAAAAATAAGTAATCGGGGGATGAGACCAAACTCAGTGCAATAAACGCACGAACGTGTTCTCCACCACTGATTTCGTTCGGACATTGGTCCAAAATTTCAAGCGGCAAATCCAATGCACCAAAAATCGGCTTGGCGTATGTGTCCACATCGGTTGACGGAATAATTGGGAAAAGCTGTGCAAAAATGTCTTCGGGAATGCCAAGCTCGCTCATAATTTTATCTTTTTCTTCCGTTGTCATATCCGGCAGACGGTAAATTATATCCAGCGCCTGAAGAGAGATACCAAGTTCGGCAGCGCGGCTTTTAGCCAAATCGACAGCCTGTCGAGATTTCATGCTCAAACGGAAACGAATTTGGTCGCGAACGGTTGAATTGACGGACATCGAAAATTCTTGATTCATGATGCTCATCACACTGCGCAGGTAAATGCGGCGTATGTTGTAGGAGCCGATATTGATCCATTGATATTCGGCGGAGTTGGGGGCTTCTCGATAAAGAATGTCAATTGTTCCGCCGGATGTCGGAATCATACCTTCAACCATTTTCAAAATTGTTGATTTTCCGGCACCGGAACTGCCGACGAATGTTGTAATTCTCTTATCGAAAAGTTCCATATTTAAATTGTGAATGTTTAAAACTTCACCGACACGAATAAGACTATAGCGTTTGTCAACGTTTTTGGCTTGAACGCAGGCATCCTTTTTTGGCGGAACAAAAAGAGGCTCTTTGGGAACCATGTCCTTTAAAAAGTGTTGCAAAACAGGAATTGGTTGACCTTCTTTTTCGATTTTGCCATTGTTCAGCAGAAGAACGCGATCAGCAATATAAGCATGCACTTCGGGCAGGTGGGAGACAACGAGAATCGGAATGTTGAGCTGCTTTTTTAAGTTGAGTATGACGTCTAAAATTTCTTGTTTTGTATCGGGCCCTGTCATTGTGACGGGTTCGTCAAGCAGCAAAATTTTGGGCTTGGCTGCGATTTGGCGTGCCAGAACGAGACGCTGCTTTTCGCCGCCGCTGAGCTGATCTGTGGAGTGAAGTGCTTTGTCATCCAAATGAACCAACTTTAAAATAGAGAGTGCTTCGTCATACAATTCCTGATATGTGTGATGTTCGGGAAGCGGCAAGGCTTCCGTGCCGACCAAATGATAATTCAAACGGCGAATGACATTTTCAATGGCGGGACCGCCCCAAAGACCGAAGTTGCGCTGCAAATGAATGGCTGTGGCTTTTCGAAGAACTTTTTCTCCGGCTTTTCCGGAGCCGGTTTTGATGACTTTTCCGTCGATTTCAATTTCGCCGCCATCAAAAGGTTCGACGCCGCGCAAAATTTTCAAAAGCGTGGATTTTCCGGAGCCGCTTCGTCCGGTAATTCCGACAACTTCCGCATCTGCAACAGAAAAAGAAACGTCATCCAATACACGTTTTTGGCCATGAGCCGTCGAATAGTCTTTTACCAGATGAGATACTTTCAGCACAACAAAACCTCCCGACCTTTAGTCCGGAATTAAAAAAAACAAATAAAAATAATTGAAATATAATAGTCACGAATGACTTTTAATTTTTTCGGATATTTACATTTTTTTGGCAGCTTTTGCAGCCGTAACAATTTCAGCTGTTAATGCCAAGACATCGTCTGCCTTTTCAACAGCTGTTCCTGTGACAATAATGTCTGCACCTGCTTTAGAGCAGATAGCTGCGGATTTACCGTCACGAATGCCGCCGCCGACAATTAAGACATTGTTTTTGAGAACATGTTTGACGGTCGCAA
The DNA here is from genome assembly GCA_009776675.1 of Methanimicrococcus sp. The sequence goes on along the minus strand of WRNK01000106.1, from coordinate 1,107 downwards.
TCATTTCAGGCGGCAGCGGCGCATCGGCGCCGGATCCGGCTTCTAAATAAGTGTAGCGCATTCCGAAATATTTGCCGGTCAAGGCGTAAGCTGCGGCTAATTCGGGTTTATTGCGCGGCAAAAGTTTGGCATCGCCGACCCAGCCGACGGTTCCGCCGGGTTCACAGACAAGATAAGCCATTGGAATGGACTCCATTCCGACTTTGTAAAGGGTAAAAGCCCCAAGCATTTGATTTCCGACAATATAATGTGGGTCGCGTGAATTTAAAAGACTCATGAACAAAACACAATCCGCTTTTGTGGTAAAACCGGAAGTGTTGCCGGGGAAAAGAATGATAGGAACAGAGACTTTCTCTTTGATCATTTGCGCCGTGATGTCCAAAAGTTGTCCGCCGGCGTCTGTAGAGCCGCCAAGCATAATTGCATCGGTTCCGCCGCCAGCGGCGCCCACCGCTAAACGAACAGCATCTTCCGGCTTTTGGGAGGCAGGATCAATCAATGTGATATGAGCGACGCCGTCCTTTTGAATGACATTTGAGAGGTACTCTTCCACTGTCATTTTAAGATCATGCCCCGCTCTTGTCCTTGGATTTTATTCTTAAGCCCGGGTATGCACATTTTCTGCATCGGGTTGCACGAAAAGAGTTACGCGCATTGCATTTCATGCAAATCTTCTTTTTTAACAATCGTTCTTCAGCTTCTGGAAATTTTGCCATAATCTGTCACCTTAATAGTATTAATAATAATTAATGAATAACTGGAATAAGAATTCAATGAATTTAAAGTATTACATGCAATTGTACTTGAAGAGTGGATTTAAAATCACAATCTATTGCACAATTGATTCTCAACCCAAGAAAACGCGGCAGGAACGTGTCCTTCAAAAAAGACTCCTGCTTTCGAATCAGAGATGAAACTTGTTGTTCAAAGGAATGATAACTATCCCTTTATACATATAATTGTTTTGGATTATTCAAAAACTCATTATAATTTATTAAACTCATCAAACTCATCAAACTCATTAAATTTATATCCGTGTAAAAAAGTGTGTACATTAAGAGAAGAAAAAGAGAGAAAGAAAAAGAGAGAAAGAAAAAGAAAGGAAAA
>WRNK01000105.1 GCA_009776675.1 Methanimicrococcus sp. | reverse complement strand
TAGCCGCTGTTTGCCAAATCGAGTGCAGACTGGACGCCGGCAATACCGCCGCCGATAACTGCAACGGCGCCGACCGGATTATTTTTTGCCATGGTTTTAAGCCTCCTTCTTTTGAGAAAGTGCGGCAATTTTTTCTTCAAAAGCCGGACTGGTTGTGATATTCATCTGAATGCCAAGTTCCTTTGGTGTGTAGCCAAAAGCCAAGCCTGCCAGCTGTGCATAATGCAAAACGGGAATGTTATAATTTTTGCCGCCTTTGTTGAGTTCTTTTTGGCCGGAGTCGAACTGGAGGTGACAAAACGGACAGGCGTCAACAATGCAGTCAAATCCTTCTTTTTGAAGAATTTCAAGCTTCTTTTCAGTCATCTTAAGGGTGGCTTCTAAAAACGCAGAGCGTGCACCGCCTCCGGCACCGCAGCATAATAATTTGTCTTCATAATCAACGCTTTTGGCACCTGTAGCATTGACAAGGTCATCAAAGAAACGCGGATTTTCGGGGCTGCCGAGTCCTTCTTTTTCTTTGGACGGGCGAATTAAATGGCAGCCGTAGTGAACGGCAACTTTAATGCCGTCAAGCGGAAGCACGACATTTTCTTTAATTTTTTCGGGACCGACTTCTTTTGCAAGAAATTCCATAATATGGCGGACATTGACGTTTCCTTTGTATTCGAGTCCGGTTTCGGCTATTTTCTCATTCACTTTTTGCTTGTATTCGGGATTGTGTTTTAAGGCGTGGTTGGCTTCGCCCAGCGATCCGTAGCAGCCATTGCAGATGGTTAAAAGGTCCATACCCATATTTTCGGAAAGGGCGATGTTGCGGCTGGCAAGGGAAAGCCATGTGGTTTTGTCAAAAGACTTAAAGACGCCCGGTGCAGGGCAGCAGGAAGCGCCTTTTAATTCGTGAAGGCCAACACCCAGTTTTTCCATAACTTTTCGGCTGGCAAGCTCAATACCCGGGTATCGGTTTGGTGCGACGCAGCCTAAAAAGAGGGATAAGTTTTGGGATTTTTTCTCTGTAGCAGAACTTGTAGACATAAATATTACTCCTGATAAATTTCAAGCGGCGAATTACTTCTTCTCCGTCAGTTTATCGAATTCGCAGGCCTTTAGAATTTTAAGAACGGATTCATAGGCTTCGGGATACATATGCGTTGTCGGCGGCACTTCGGAAAGACCAAGCTCAATTCTTTTGGCTTTGTTTGCATCATTAATCGGAACGGCGTGACCTGTTTTGATCACAAAGTCTGCAACATCGCGGTGCGGTGCAAGCATTATGCCTTCAGAAACTGCTATTGTGCGGAGTTTTAAAAGTGTATCGACATTTAAAACACCCTCTGGACATCGTTCCTGGCATTTGTAGCAGGTTGTGCAATACCAAAGATACTGATCGTTTATGATTTGATTTTTCATACCAAGACCGGCCATCCGAATAAATTTTTTAATATCGAATCGGCTTTCAATGTCCTTCATCGGACATCCCGTGGAGCAGCCATTACAGTTGAAGCACAAAAGAAGCTTCTCCAGTCCTTTTTCTTTTTTGATCTCGTTTAAGAAGTTTTTATCAATTTCAGATGAACTGATTTCCGTCATGAAATTCCCTCTATTAATTTAGAAATAAAAGTCAAACAGCCGGCTTTTTGAAAACAAATAATCAATAGAAGCCAAGCCGAATATGGCAAAACATGGTTTAAAAACCTGATCGAAAAGGCAGACCCATTTCGAATCAGACATTATATCATGATAAATTATGAACATAGTGAAAATTATGAAAACATATATAAACTCTGCCGTTCAAAATTGAAAGTTTACAATAAAGAGATGACACACTTATTTGAAGTATAAATAGGGTGTTTTTAAGGGTTTACAATAAAACAACAAAGAGAAAATTTTGGTATCAAAATTACAGCCATCCCCTCATTAAATAACAGAAGCTGCAATGGTGACAATGGCAAAGGAAACGCCAACGGTGGCGCATGTTGAATAAAATGGGTGGCGGCAGATCAGCAGGCGGCAAGCTTTGTCAATTTGATAAAAATCATGGCATGAAAAATATTGAAAGCATTGCAGTCATTGCATCTTTTTATGAATCGGAGGGAATCTAAGATATAAACAATTCGTTTTGAGAAAAATGATGTTCTTTATATATAAAGAGTGATAAATTGATCATTACCGGAAGGATGTTTTATGGAAACTGCAATGATCGAAGAGCACAAAAAAGTTTTAAGAGATTACCTTGAAAATGTTGTCAAAAAAGAAACACCGGAAGAATCAAAAAAAATATTGATTGAAACCGGAGTTTTGGATCAAGACGGTAAAAAGATAATCAGGCATGGAATTGAATGGTAAAATGTATTCAAAATTACCTCATTTTATTTTAGGATTTCACGGTTGTTCAAAGGACACATATCATAAAGTTTTGAATGAAAAGAAAAATTTAGAAATCAGTAAAAATATTTATGATTGGTTAGGTCATGGTATTTATTTTTGGGAACATGATTACAATAGAGCATTGGAATGGGCAAAAGAAAAACATGAGGATAATTGCGGGGTTATTGGTGCAATAATTGATTTGGGTTATTGTTTAAATTTATCCGATATTCGATATGCAGAATTTTTAAAAATCGGTTATGAAACTCTTGAATCTCGATTAGGGCAGAGAAACATTCCAAAAAACAGAGGTAAAAAGGGAAATGATGTATTACTTCGCGATTTGGATTGTGCTGTCATTCAACAAATCCACAAACTTACCGAAGATTCAAAATTTAAGCCTTTTGATTCTGTGAGGGGATTATTCATAGAAGGAGAACAAATTTATCCAGGATCAGAATTTTACGATAAAACCCATATTCAGATATGCGTTGTTAACCCAAATTGTATTAAAGGATACTTTTCACCATTAAATGCTGATGAGAATTATGCCATTCCATAATTTTGATTTTAACGCGAAACTGTTTCTTTATTCTCATGACCCAAAATCTAAAAGAAAAAATTAAAAAAAGAGAATTGGAAAGCTTAAATTTCGCTTTCCGATTTTGAAAAGAGTCCTTCCACTAATTTTTGAGACGGCGGCTGTGTCTTCAAACTGACAACAATCGCCGCGATGATTGAAAGCGGTGTCGCAATTAAAATCGGATCCACATACATCCATGTTCCTGACAGCAACGTTGCCTGACCAAAAAGGAGTTGACAAATGCCGATCGGAGTCGCTTCAGCTGTGTGGACAAAGACATACCAGAAAATGGAGACAAAGAATCCGACCCCAAAACTTGCATATGCTCCTGCTTTTGTCATTTTTTTCCAAAATAAACCGCCGGCATACATCGGAAGGAGGGCAGATGTACACAGCCCCATGAAAAAGGCGGTCGCGCGTGCAATGATACTTTCCGGCAGGAAATATGCCCAAATCAATGCCATAATAATGGCAATCACGATACCAACGCGTGTAAACATAATTGTGCGTGCTGATTTTTTTTCGTGAGATAAAGTGCTGTCGCCGACCATATCGTATCCGACGGCTGTCCCCATGGTGTGGAACTGTGAGCCTGCGGTTGACATGGCTGCTGCAAGCATACACAGCATGAAAATCATAACAAAAATTTCCGGCATAGTGTTAATGTATGTCGGAATGATCAAATCCAAATTTCCGCCAACAGCTGCTGCAGCAAGTTGTCCTGTTTCTTGAAAGAAATAGATATTAGACAACGGACCGACAATATAAACAACGCCTGCCATCATGAAAATGAACGGACCGCCTGCTAAGACAGCACGCTTCAATGTTTTATTATCTTTGGCGGTCATTAAACGAACCGCAAGCTGCGGCTGTGCAATAATGCCGATACCGACGCCTAAAATTAATGATGAAACCATCGTCCACCATCTGTTAGACCAAAAAGCCGGCATTGACGTCAATTCCGGATTAAGGAGTGTTAAGGTGGTGTGTGCCTCGATAATGCCGCCGAATTTAGCATAGGTTAAAACCAACAAAATAGCCATACCAATAAACATAAGGCCGCCTTGGAATGCATCGGTGTAAATCACAGAAATCAGACCGCCGATGATCACATAAACAGCAACAATTACCGTAAATACCAACAATGATGTCGTGTATGGAATACCAACCGTTGTTTCAATGAGTCTGGAAGATCCAATAAGCACGGCGGCTGCATAAACCGGCATTGCGAGTGTAATCATGAGCCCAACCCAAGACTGAAGTTTGCGCGATTCAAAGCGCTTGCCGATAAATTCCGGAAAAGTGCCGGCATGAAGCTGCTTGCCCATTTTGCGCATTTTCGGACCAAAAACCAAGAAAGCGATGATAACACCGACAATAATATTCAAAGCAGCCAGCCACTGAAGCCCCACACCATAACTCGCTGCAACGCCGCCAAATCCGATAATGGCTGATGTGCTGATAAACGTGGCGCCGTAAGAAAGAGCCAGAACTAAAGAATTCATTTTTCGGCCGGCAACCATATAATCTGATGCATTTTTTGTTTTTTTGTATCCGTACCAAGCCAAAGCCAATGTTATCCCGAGATATATTATTACTAATACAATAAAGGTAGACATGTTAAAAGCCATATTAATCACCCGATATTTTAAATCATTAAATTTTTTTTACACTAGCCCATACGTTTAATCGGGATCATTCCAATGGCGAAGCCCGTAATAAATACACCAAAGCGCACTCAAGACGGACAAAAGATAAGCAGCACAAACAAATGGGTCGGCCATTCCGAGGTACAACATTTCAAATCATTTCCAAAGTTTCGATTCTTCATTATTTTTATTTTTTTAATTTCACCTTAAAATCGTTACATGATTAAACCCATAATCAATCTGTAAATCCAATACAGAAGATACTATGACATATAATAGCATGTTAACTCATAGCATGATACATTCTGACATTATATAAAGGTGACGATATTCATAAAAAAGTCGTGATGAGAACACACAATTAATCAAACAGATACAATCAACACAATCAAAAAAAGTCGTGATGAGAACACACAATTAATCAAACAGATACAATCAACACAATCAAAAAAAGTCATGATGAGAACACACAATTAATCAAACAGATACAATCAACACAATCAAAAAAAGAAAAGGATTGAAATTTAATCAAACTTCAATCAAAAATCAATCAATAATCATCAATGACATATCACCTTTCATTTCAGTGACAATCAATTCCTTTACTTTTTCATAATCAAAACCTTGCCCGAGAAGCCACATCAGTTTGACATAAACTGATTCGGTCAATTGATCCAAGGCTTCAACGACGCCGGCTTTTTTCATTTTAAATCCTGTTTCATATGTATTC
>WRNK01000104.1 GCA_009776675.1 Methanimicrococcus sp. | reverse complement strand
TTGATTAATCACGCTTGCCAATCTTTTGGTCGGTTCAGAATTGCTGTTTGGAGAAAATTGGGAAAAATAAAGATTATGATTCAAAACTTGTCCTGCGTTATTAAATATCGAGCCACTCGATTCTTTGATGATTTTTTCAAGTTCCATGTGTTCAAATCGAGTTCCTGATATTAAACTGTTCAAATTCGTCACATAGGCCTGAAGATGCTTTTCATGATGAAATTCTATTGTTTTTTGGCTTATGAAAGGTTCCAAAGCGTTACTTGCATAAGGCAAACGAATTAATTCAAAACTCATGATAAGTCCCCTATAAATATAAATATTCCGTTATATAAAATTCATGTAGTTGTAAAAGTACAAGTTATAAATTTTTTTATCTATCTTACAACCTTTGCAAAGATAGATTTAATGATATTAAAATATATTAATTGATAAAACTTGTTAATTGATAATAAGATATACAAAATATATAAAATCTCTCAATGATTTACTCGCGATTTTATCAAATTGATAACATGACATTAGTTTCATCCCGCTTTCAGTAAATTTATATTTTAACGTATCATTTATTCAAATATGACTCTTGAACCGGTTCACATGAAAAAGATCTCAGAAATTGCATCTGAAATCGAATATGTTTCTGTCAAAAAAGAGTCCGCAGAGATGAACGATATTTTTAAATTATTGTCTGAATTGAAGCAAGAAGACAAAATTATTCTCAAGGCTGCCGAGAATTTATTCAGATCAGAAAGAGATAAAAGGCGCCTTTGTTTGGAAGAGGATGAGTTTCAAATCACATATGCTTCTGACAGCGGGAGTACAAATCCGATTCTTTCGGAAAAGGGCATGTTTTTAGACATATGCCATGCCGTTGTCGCATCAACGCCGACGAATTTAGACCTTCACCGCAAGCGAACAATCGTATGTGCGGGGTATGTTTTTGGCAAAAACACAAAATTGCCGAAAAATTCCGAATGGAAAACGTTTGATGACGGATTTGGCAAAAGCAAGATGATTCAAATTGAGCCTTCTTTCTTAAAAATTCGATTCAAGCAGGTTGTTCATGATTATGCGATTTACGCATCGGAATCGGAACATATTTTATGGATTCAAAAAGAGATAGACCCTGCCGGATTTTTCATAATGGACGGACCGATTTATCCGAAACAGATGATGTATTGGATAGGGGTGGCGTCTGATAATGTCCTCATTCGGCATGATGAAACCGCCCAAAAAATTCTTCAAAATTATATTGATATTGCCGATTTTCACTTGGAAAACAAAATGCCGGTTATCGGGTTTGTAAAAAATCCTGCCGAGACACAGATATTAAAACTTGTCAAAGAGAAGGCAAAGGAAGAAAAAATTTTTACAGATTTTTCGTGGGCAACAGACACACAATTATTCAAGTCTCTTTTGAAACCGGAATCCGATGAAACCGCACAATTCAAATTAACTTTTACAAACTGGTTTTTGCAGCCGGATCAATATTATGATACGGAAATTAAAACAAATTCGCCGCTTGTTCTGGAATCACTCAACCATAAATTCCCAGACGAAGATTATACGCCTGCTTTTTTCATGGTTCGCGTCCCGTTTGAAGGAAACTTTCTTGTCTTTAAAATTGAAAGTTTATACGGTCTGATCAAAGACGAGGAAATGAGAAAGAGGATCACCCGAAAAGTTCTTTATGAACTGTCCGCCGGCAAAATTCCTGAAACGCTTATAAAAGCCGATACAATTGCCAAAATCGGAAAAGATGAAAAGAAAGAAATCCGAGAACTGTTTGAAGACGAAAAATCATACAATAAAAGCCGATGGGGAGATATCGATGAGTTTTGAACAAAAAGATGATGAAAATAATAAAACGGCTCAAAAATTTGACTTTGATGAACTTGAAAAAGAGTTGGCATTTTCAAATTATGAAAACGATGCAGCAGCCGCTGAAATTGAAACAGATCAAAATAAAGTGCCATTAAATGAAAAACCGTTAAATGAAGATGATGAAAATAATGACCAAGCCTACGGCATTGTCACAGCCGGCGTCGAGCCCATTGAAATGACCCCCACCGGCTCTAAAATTATCGGCTATGTGACCGCCGATCAGCGCGAAACCGTGCGTTTGGGAACATATGTCATCATCCCCTATGAAAATGAAAATTTGTTTGGAAAAGTCACAAAACTTCAATATCGACCGGAGTTCAGTTCGGATGACGCAACCGAGATACATACACAGCGCATGTTGGCTAAAAAGGGTAGCCGAATCAATGAAAACGATTACAAGCTTTTGACCTCCATTGATCCGATTTGCATTTTGTATGAAAAAAATAAAAAAAGCGGTCTTCAAAGACGTATGGCAGACAGAATCCCAAAACCCAATACGCCGATTCTTCCGGTTTTGGATAAAGAAAAAGTTCAGGTCGGATTAAATATCCCCAAAGAAGGCATCTTTTTGGGGCATTTAAGTGTCGGCGGCGAACTTGTCAAAACCCATCAAGTGCCGCCAACCGTTGCTTACTATTTGAGAAACGATTATGTCAGCGGCGATCCGCTCATTTTCAGACACATGCTTGTCTGCGGCAGCACCGGAACCGGAAAGACGTTTTTGACAAAAAATATCCTGCGTCAATTTGAAGCCGACAGCAACAGATACCGGCTGCGCAGCGACCCGAAATTGAAAAGTCTGCCGTGTTTGGTGATCATGGATCCGCAGGATGAATATTCTCAACTCTACGAAGATTCAAAAGTGACGGAGGCGGATCAATTCTCTTTTGATTCTGAAAAAATTGCATATGGTGGTTTTCAAAATACGAAAACGTTTGTCGCAAAGGTAGAGGGAGAGAATTATGCCGGAAAATCCAAAGCCGACCAAATGGAATTTACCATTCCGTTTGCTTTTGTAAAAAAAAATCCGTGGATTTTGGAAACGGCCGGACTCCCCGACAACCAAAAAAACGGGCTGGAACTTTTGGTTGAAGATTACTTTAAAAGAGCCGCCAATAAGAATAATCCATCGACTTATCTTGGTTTTAAAGCGTTTATCGAAAAACCGGAGACGAAAAGCGAATATACAGAACAAACAAAGAAGATTCATGAAGCCACTTATGATGGCATTGTTCGAAAAGTGCTCAATAAGGAATATGGGCGTGTTTTTGATCAAGACGCAAAGCCGATCACGGAATTGTATAAAACATTGTTTGCTTCGGGACAGATTTCGGTTTTCCCGACGGAATACATCAACTCCCCCCGCATTCGTGATTTGATTGTCCTTGTGATGATGACTGTCATTGTGAACAACAAATTAAACACATCGGGAAATGCGGATATTAAAAATACGCCGATCATATTGGTATTGGATGAAGCCCACCGCTATTTATCAAATGCTGAAGGCGTCATGTCGGGAAAAATTATTTCCAAATTCGCAGAAGCCGCCAAACAAGGGCGAAAAGAAGGACTCGGTTTGTTTTTGATTACACAAGACCCGCAGGATATTGAAACCGAAATCCTAAAGCAGATCAACACAAAAATCGTTTTAAACCTCAATAACGATGCTGCCATTAATGCCGTTAAAATTCCAACAGATTATGAAAAGCGTGTGCCTTACTTGAAGAAAGGGCAAATGATTATCCACAGCCCCGACAACGGAGATATTGTTGAAATTACGGGACTGGGCAACTGTGTTGTCAAACATGAGTAAGTACAATAAATAAAAGAAAATGAAAAGAAAATGATATGTCCTTAGGAGGAAGAATAAAATGACGAATCAGCCGGATGTATATTTTTTCATACTCTATATTATTTTTTCCATAATTGTTCTTGGTGCTTTTTGCTTGTCTGTCTTAGCAGTCTATTTTGTTTTAAAACGAATTAAAAAAAGAAAAAAGTTGAAAGAACCGAATGGGGAAGGAGATCATTAATACTTTCACCCTGCTTCGTTTCTCTCTTTATACCTCGGCACCCTAAATGAGATTGCCTCCCAAAAAAATCGAATAATACCAGGAGGTCAAGGTATGAGAAATATGAACGAAACAGAATTAATGCAGCATGTTTGCAGCATTCAAAAAATATTTGAAAAGTACAATATCGTCATTTCCGATGAGGAAATTGCATCGAAATTCAACGAATTGGTGGCAGTTTACAAAGTGCCGGAACTTGAGGCGCGAAGAAGTGTCGTCAACACTCTTTTGAAAAAATACAATTTGTCCAAAGAAAAAATCAGCCCGCTGAGAGAAACGGCTGCTTTTAAAACAATTGCTGAAATCACGGCATTATCAAATGCGGATACGTGGGTTTCTTTTACGGGAAAAGTCATTCAGCTTTGGGAAAAGACGCATGACAGCGTGGCTCAAGTCGGACTCATCGGGGATGAAAGCGGAATCGTCAAATTTATGCTTTGGGAAAATTCCCATCTTCCGCTTCTTGAATTGAATAAAACATACCAATTCAAAAACACCATTGTAAAACTGTGGAACGGAAAAGTGAGTGTTGATTTAAACAAAGCCACAAGCATTGAACCTTCTGAAAAAGAAATACCGAAGTACGAAAGAGTTGATGGCGAACGTGTCAACGAAATTCGGACAGTCTCGGAACTTGACCGCGACGGCCTTTGGACGGATTTGAAAGCAAAAGTGATTCAAATTTTTGAAAACACACACGAAAGCATTGCTTTTGCCGGCGTTTTGGGCGACGAAACCGGAACCGCACGTTTTACAATTTGGAAAACAGCGGACGTCGAATCCGTTGAGATTGAAAAATCATACTTATTCTCAAACGCAATCGTCAAAGAATGGAACAGCAATTTTTCAATTGAAGTAAACCGCATCGGAAAATTATCAGAACTGGAGGAAGACATTGAGGTCAGACCGACCATTTTTTCGTTAACAGGATGTGTCGTTGACATTCAAGCCGGTTCGGGGCTTGTCAAAAGGTGTCCCGACTGCAACAAAGTGATGTCAAAAGGGCAATGCGGCGAACACGGAAAAGTGAAAGGAAAATATGATTTGCGGATTAAAGCGGTCTTGGATGACGGATCACAAGCCCGTGAAGTTATCATCAACTGTGATTTGACCCAAAAAATACTCGGTTTCGGACTGGACGAAGCCATCCAAATGGCAACAGAAACACTTGATCCTGAATGTGTCAATGACGTCATTAAAAAAGAGCTCATTGGAAAATATTGCACCATATCGGGCTTGAAAACCGACCGCTACATCATTGCTGAAAGCGTTGAGCCCGCCAAAAAACTGAATGTCGGCGACGTCATTTTGTTGAAAAAAGCCATCCTTTTAGAACTTGAAGCGGAAAATGAAGGAAACGAGGAAAGCGAAGGCGAAAACAAAAATAAAATCGGCG
>WRNK01000103.1 GCA_009776675.1 Methanimicrococcus sp. | reverse complement strand
AAAAACATCCTCTTCAACAATGTACCTGCCCTCTTCATAAAAAACTTTCAGAGAGAGTGGTTTTAACAGCTTTATCGGCAAATCTTTTGTCCAAAATGATTCGATTGAAAATTCATTTGTTATAGAAATATCTTTAATTCGATTTTTTTCAGAAACAATTTTTACAAATCCTCTTAGATTTTCTGCCAAAATATCTTCAAATTTTACATCATATCCGAATGTTTTTTTTCCGTTTGGCGATTGCAACATTATTTTTCTTTGTTTTTCTACAGAAATAGATGTCATTCGACCAAAACACTCTGCTCCGCTGCCATTTATCATATAATCTCCGAACAAATCAAAAAAACCAACAGAAGTATGAAATTTAATTATGAAACCCCCTATTTTAACGTTATTATCATTTTATTAAATATGTGGAATAAAGTATCAGAAAACATTAATTGATGATATTTTTGAAGATAACATGGCGAGAATCCGCCTCTGTCAAAAAACAGTACATAAAATAGTTTAAAATATAAAGCAGTGCCGTTTTTAAACAAATCTGACATCTTTTTATAGAACCTGCGCAAGTCATTCGTTTTAAATATTTTTTTAATCCCAGCACAGATTTCGATCATTCTTTTTTTGTTTGAATATCTTTAATTTTCAATGCTTCCGGCAGCATTAATAAAAAAGGCAGGCATCTGCTGTCATCAATTGTGTTGTATGCTGAGCCGAGAAGCGTGTTTGTGTCATAAACGGCACGATTTTCAAAATAATACTTTTCAGACGGCAGTTTCAAATATATTTTCCCGAGTTTTTCTGCCAAAAACCATTTTTCCATCAATATCGCGGCTTTAATGTTGTTTTTAACAAACGGGTGAATCCAAAAAACTCGAAGATGAATTAAAGACGCGTGATAAAATATTTCAGAAAGCGACAACTCTTTTTGAATCAGCGATTGAATTTGTTGGAAAAGTGCTGTCATCAATGCGTTTAAATATTCGGGACCCGGCGCTCGATAAATGCGGCGTCCTCTTTCATTGAAAATTGAGACGGGAACGCGGCGATAGGAAACGCAAGGTGTTTTTTTATTGGGACCTGTCAAAATTTCAGACAAGTAGTGCATCGCCTCATGAAAATTGATTTCATTGAGTTCTTTTTGAAAAGCAATTTGATAGGTACACATGCTTCGATAAATTTCATCAACATCAGGCTCTTTTTTTTCAACCGCCCACAAATAATAGGAAAGCTCTCTAAAGGCGTCTTCATCTTCGATTTTGTCAAATGTTTCGACAAAATCCGCCGTTTTTGATCGAAGACTGCGGCCGATGGTGTCATTGTATTTCATAAAATACTTTTTATCGCCGATTTCCATGTTTCAAGCCTCATTTCTTCACACACGATGATCCAAAGACGCGAATCGTATTTTGCCCTGTTTTTTCATCTTTTTCAAATACGGCGTCAACATTGAAAATGGCTTCCATGTTTTCTGACGTGAGCACTTCTTCGGGTGTGCCGATTGCAAATATTTTGTGATCCTTGAGCATGACAATGCGATCGCAATACCTCACAACCATCGGCAGGTCGTGGGACACGATGACAACCGTCAGACCTTCCTCATCCGATAGCTTTTTCACCAGATCAAGGATTTCAAACTGATTGTTTATATCAAGATGCAGGGTCGGCTCATCAAGAAGTATGATGTCAGGCGTTTGTGCAAGTGCCCTTGCGATGATTACCCGCTGCCTCTCGCCGCCGCTCATTGTGTTTATATATCTGTCGGCAAATTCTATAATGTTCGTTTTTTGCATTGCCTCTTCAACCTTTTTAAGATCGTCCGAAGATTCGCCTCGAAACCGTTCTAAAAAGGGCATCCTTCCCATTGTAACGATTTCTCTTACTGTGAAAGAAAAATGAATTTCGTTTGATTGCGGAACGACTGCTATGTGTTTTGCAATGTCTGATTTTGTCATGTTTTTGATGTCTGTCTGATCAAGCAATACTCTTCCAACCAATGGATTCAGGTTGCGGTTGAGATGTTTCAGAAGAGTCGTCTTTCCGCATCCGTTTGGGCCGATTATTCCGATGACTTCTCCGGGAATTATCTCAAGATTTATTCCGTCCAAAACCGGTTTTTCTTTGTATGAAAAATGAAGGTCTTCAATCTTGAGCATCAATTCCACCCCATCTCGCTTTTTCTTTTGCGCAAAAGATATATGAAATAGGGGGCGCCGATCAGTGATGTCAGTATCCCGATTGGCAATATGCCGAGATTTGTAAACAGCGATCGCGACAAAAAGTCGCAAAGTATCACAAATGCTGCGCCCCCAAGCATTGATAGGGGAAGCAGCGGTCGGTTATCTGGGCCGATGATGATTCGAAGGATGTGCGGTATCACAAGCCCTACAAATCCGATGATTCCGACGAATGCCACGGCTGCCGCAGTGACAAGCGATGTTGATGTCAGCATCTCAAGCCTGACTTTTCTGACGTCTACGCCGAGGTCTTTTGCATGTGCATCTCCAAGCATCATTGCATTGAGTTCCCTTCCGCGAGTTACCATGATCAAGCTTCCCATAAGAATCAATGGTATGACGATGAATGTGTTTTGCCAGCCGTTTTGCGAAAGGTTGCCCATTGTCCAAAATACAATTCCGGCCATCCTTTCTCCCGCAAGATATGTCAGCAATGAAACCAACGCACTAAACAAAGAGCCGACTGCAATTCCCGACAAAAGCAGTGTTTCCGTAGGCACCCGACCGCCGACACGCGATATGAAATAGACGAGAAACATCGTCGCCATACAAAATACGAATGCGGATAAAGGAACTGTCAAAAATGCGGGAATAAATGCAATCGGTATCATCATTGCCAAGGCTGCGCCAAACGCCGCACCTGATGATAATCCAAGGATATATGGAGACGCCATCGGGTTTCTGAAAATTGCCTGCATCGCCGCACCGGAAATTCCAAGTCCGGTGCCCACCATAAAGCCCATAACGACTCTCGGGCCGTTTATTTGCCAAACGATTGCCACATTTACTTCGCTGCCGATTCCAAAAATTGCTAAAAATGCTTCTTTCAAAGAAAGCGGTATGAATGCCTGTGTGAGATCCAGCATCACCGATAACAGCAGTATGGCAACTAAAGCGATGGCGGTTGCCAATAATTTAATCCGCCGAGATACAGGATGTCGAAAAATGTCCGGCATAAACACCTCAGGGGGCCGAATTTTTTTGTTTGAATATCAGATATGCTGCTGCGGCAGCGATTACAATCACAGCTGTTATTGCAATGTATACCCAATAATTATCATGGCCGCCTTCGTTTTTCTCTTCCTCCAAAGAGCCAAATATTTCGGGATACATCGCCTTTGCCATAAATTCAATGCCGTCTCGCGATGTCGGACCGTATTGATTCATTAGCACATCCAGCTTATAGATTTTTACATCATCGCTTATGTGGTTTTCTGATCTGAATTCGCTTGGAGTTTTGGCATAATAAGGATCCAGAAATATGACGTCAAAATCCAGCTGCATGAATATTGTATTATCCGTTTCATAAGCAACCAAAGCGCCTCCTGTTTTATTGAGGTCATCCGCTGAATTGATGCCGCCTGCCATTTTCATCAATATCACAGAATATGAGTTGGCGTTGCCTACCCGAAGGTTTGTTCCGCTGTAGCTTGCATATATTGCTTTGGTTTTTGAATCAGGGGAAATGCGAGTTGTTGCCAACATTTCCGAATAATAATCTGCTGCCGACTGCATAGAATCTGTGATTTCAGCTGCTTTTTCGTTCTGTCCCATGATTGCACCGATATCTGTCACCATTTCCATGCCGGCTTCATATGTTTCGGGATAGAATGTGACGACTTTCAATCCGAGCTGTTCTAAGGATCTGATGTCGTTTTCATGGTAAAGATAGCCGTAAACGAATACAACATCCCGATTTTTATCAAAGCCGCCTTCTCCGTCTGCTAAGATTTGTGCGATTTGCTGGCCGTTATTGTATATCGGATAGCTTGGAATTGATTCGAGTTCGGCGATCCCGCTGTTTTCGGGAGCGGAGTAGCTGTCAATCATAATTATGCAGTCCTCACATCCAAGTTCCAGCAATGTGGTCGTAAATGATATTCCAAGCGATGCCGCTTTTTGTGCCGGCTCGTCAAATGTCACTTTTGTTCCGACAGAGTTTGTTATTTCGATCCGTTCAAACTCGGTCGCCGCAGCAGCCGATCCCCCGAGAGCAGACATCAAAATCATCCCCAAAAATGTAAACATTAACATTGTCCCAATCATTTTTTTTCTCATTCTCATTTTTTAAGCCCCATATTTTTTAGCACATTGTGTTTTTAGTGCTTTTTGATATATAAATGGTATTACCAACTAATTGATTTGTGTTACTATATGTTGAAAAAACGAAGCTATTTTATTACTTATATATATAAGCTTTTAATTAAAAACAAGCCTACCCATCATTGTTACTATTACTGCCATTGCCACCGCTGTTATTTGTTGTTGCCCATCTGCTTCCGCTTCTTGCTTGCTACTCCCATTCATCCGGTGCAAAAGAATTTCAAAAAGCAGCTTTGTAGAGCATCTAATTTTTTGATTTATTTGACATTTTTGTTGACGTAAATAACTTATATTGACATAATCGTTTAATTGATGCAAAAGGAGAAAATTCACATGAGTTTTATTACAAATCAACCTGCTTCGTTTGGTGCAGGAAAACAAGACACGGAGCGCATCGCGGCAGCAATTGCATATCTTCGGCAAGGTCGAAGCGCCCAAACATTTTTAATTTTGTCAGAGTCCGGTGCAGAAAAAGAACCGTCGGCACGGTTTGCTTTGGGGCTTTGTTATTTTCATGCCAACGATTTGTCAACGGCGATTTCTTATTTTGAGCAGGCACTCCAGCTGTTAAGAGCCGTACCACCCGGATTACAAAAAGCTGCAGAAAACACCGACCCCTATCTCAAGCTTGCAGCGGCGCAAGTCGAAAACAAAATCTATCTCACTCCTATGGATGCGGATTTTTGTACCCTCTTTCCAAAGACTGCGGAGCAGACCGTCCTTTTGGCTTTGATTGATTCTTATCTGCAAAAAGGAATGAACGAAAAGGCACAGCAACTTTCTTCCGGGCTGATCGGACCGGTTTTTGAAGCGTATAAGAAAAAACTGGCGGAAAACCGCTGACAAATTGGCGGAAAATCGCTGACACGGACAAATATTGGAGGAATAATACCATGAACCCACTAGATGGCATACAAATTATGAACAAATACGACATCAGGCGTGTCTATGAACAAAATGGTCCTGATGCGGCATTGGAAGTCTATCGCAAAGTCATAGAGGAAAATAAGGGGCAAGAGGATAAG
>WRNK01000102.1 GCA_009776675.1 Methanimicrococcus sp. | reverse complement strand
TAAATTTAAATAGTATTAAGTTCATAACAAAACAACATTGTATTTTTTATCAAAAAATAAAAAATTATTTTTGTATTTTTTAGTTTTCCAAATTTTTTAAAAAAGTTTCTTTTAGTGGAAATGATCGGGTTGTGGACATATATAAACGTTCCATGAGAAATAAAGGGGTTATTTTTGTAGAAAGGATTCTTATTTACTTTCCCTTTATAATTTTACAATATGCTTAATAATTATAAGTTTAAATACCTTCATACTTTTATAGAAACTTAAATTTTTAAGTTTTAAAAACTAAAAAAATAACAGGAATTTTTACTATGACAAATATCGGAAAAGCCATTCGTATGGAAAGATTTATAAAAAGAGAAACGGGTCGAACAATTATTGTTCCTATGGATCATGGTGTTGGTGCCGGTCCGATTCGAGGACTGACAAACCTTCCAAGTACAATTGATAAGGTTTCTTCGGGTGGAGCAAATGCTGTTCTTGTTCATATGGGTCTTGTAAAACACGGTCATAGAAGACATGGCGATGACATTGGCTTAATAATCCATTTATCAGCTTCTACTTCACTTGGATCCAATTCAAGCCATAAAGTTTTAGTTACAACAGTTGAAGAAGCTATAAAAGTCGGTGCCGATGCCGTTTCTATTCATGTCAATATCGGTGCTGAGGACGAACCTGAAATGCTTCAAGGTTTTGGCGAAATTTCAAGAAAATGTGAAGAGTGGGGCATGCCGCTTTTGGCAATGGTTTACCCGAGAGGTCCAAAAATAACATCCGAATTTGGACCAGACGTTGTCGCTCATGCAGCTCGCCTTGGTGCAGAATTAGGTGCCGACATTGTCAAAACAAATTACACCGGAGATATTGATTCATTCAAAAAAGTCGTTCAAGGATGTCCCATTCCGGTTATTATTGCAGGCGGTCCGCACATGGATTCTGAACTCTCACTTTTAGAAAATGTTGCCGATTCATTAGAAGCCGGCGGCAAAGGCGTTGCCATCGGAAGAAACGTCTTCCAATCCGAAAATCCGACACGAACAGTTAAAAGAATTCATGCAGTCGTTCATGAAGGATTTACGGCAACAGAAGCTTTTAAATTGGAATAATTTTCCAATTTTCTCTTTTTTCAATTTTTTCTTTTCCGGTTAAAACTTCCAATTGCCCGTCATCAATCGCTTTTTCCAAATTAGAATTTTCAATCATTCATCCTCAATTGTTTTTCCAATTAGAATTTTCAATCATTCGTCTTCAATCGTTTTTTCCAATTAAAACTTTCAATCATTCGTCTTCAATCATTTTTTCCAGTTAAAACTTTCAATCATTCATCTTCAATCGTTTCTCCAGTTAAAACTTTCAATCATTCATCTTCAATCGTTTCTCCAGTTAAAACTTTCAATCATTCATCTTCAATCGTTTTTCCAGTTAAAACTTTCAATCACCCGTCTCTGAAGGGAACCAAATCACACCCTGTACATAATGAACACATTGTTTTGGAACATTCGGGATGCAGATCATATTTTTTACAAATTTCTTTCTGTATGTCAAATAATTTCAACAGTCTTTCTTGAGTCGGCCGCTCCATAAAACAGTCACCTTTTCGGAGGCTGTTTTCAAAGACCGGCCGAATGTTGGCAATCACACCCATTTTGGCCAGTTTTTCAATGACGTTTTTTACATCATCATCGGTTTCGCCAAGACCAACAATCAAATTGCTGTAAACACTTCCTTTTCCAAAAAGTGAAACGGCTTCCGACAATTCGGTGTAAACATCCGCTTCACTCAGTTTTGGGCAAACCTGCTTAAATATATTCGAATCAGCCGCTTCAACATTGTATTTCACTTCAGAAACGCCGGCATTTTTTAATTGGGCGGATCCGCCGGGGACAACATAAATAGAAACCCCGATCGGCACATTGTAAGAAATCAAATCCGGCATCAGCTCCAAAACACGATTTAATTCATTTTCCGGTGTTTTTTCAACGCCCGATGTGATTGAAATCGCTTTTATACTGCCCGATTTTGCGGCATTTTCAATAATTTCGAGGGTTTCGGCTTTTGATTTGGTATGTCCTTGAAGTTTTGGGACAGAGCAGTATTTGCAGTCAAAAACACACTTACCTGACAAATTAACATAAGCCTGATCGGGACAATGCGCTAAAGCCGGCTCAAGTCGTCCGGTTAAAATGAGCTCGTTTGAAAAAAAGACATCGATATCATCATTATCATCGAAATTTCTTTTTCTTCTGATTTTAACAGGTGAATTTTTGTCGATCGCTAATCGAACACGCCGTCCGTTTGAAGAAATAAAAACAGATCCTCGGCTTCCGGCACTCGGTCCGGCAGTTGACGGGCGTGTCGGTAAAAGCAAATTTAAATCTTCAACATCTGCCGTTCCGATGGAAAGCAACAATGCTTTTATTTCTGCGGTCATTGAAATACGCACGATCTCGGTTTCCTTTTCAGATGCAGTTTTTGTTTCAAAAAGATTTGGCATGGTTCATCTCAGTGTTTTTTACTCAGTGTTTCTTAATTTCAGAGCCGTTTTACAAACAGAAAATTCAAATTCATTTACAAGCAGCAAATTCAAAATCATTTACAAGCAGTAAATTCAAAATCATTTACAAACAATTGAGTTCAAATTTTTTATTGTCGTTACCTCAATAATGCTAAAAAAGTTGAAAATAAATCATTGAATACGATTATGTCAATGATTTACTGTGGTGATTTGCTGTTCGTTTATTGTGATGATTTGTTGTTGGTTTATTGTGATGATTTGCTGTTCGTTTATTGTTCATTTATTTATCAGTCGGCTCTTTTCTTTGTGCAAGCGGAACATAATCCTGAGTTTTACCGACCGCCATATAAGCCGGACGGATGATTTTTCCGGAATCAATCAGTTCTTCCAACCGGTGCGCACTCCAGCCGGCAATGCGACTGATCGCAAAAATCGGTGTGTAAAGCTGCATCGGAAGATCCAGCATACTGTAGACAAAGCCGCTGAAAAAGTCAATATTTGCAGAAACGCCTTTATAAATGCGCTTTTTCTGGCCGATTATATCCGGAGCTAAACGTTCAACCAATGTATACAATTCAAATTCTTCGGTGCGTCCCTTTTCTTTGGACAAAGCTTCAACAAAGCGTTTGAAAATGTCTGCACGCGGATCGTTTAATGAATAAACAGCATGACCGATTCCATAAATTAAACCGGCGTTATCAAAAGCTTTCTTGTCTAAAAGGGCATGAAGATAATTGCTGACTTCTTCTTCGCTTGTCCAGTCTGTAACATTCTTTTTCATGTCATCAAACATTTTGACAACTTTAATATTGGCGCCGCCGTGTTTTGGACCTTTCAAACTGCCGAGTGCAGCAGAAATGGCGGAATAGGTATCCGTTCCGGAAGAACTGACGACGCGGCAAGTAAATGTGGAATTGTTGCCACCGCCATGTTCGGCATGCAAAACCAATGTCAAATCCAAAAGGCGAGCCTCAAGTTCTGTATATTTGCTGTCCGGCCGAAGAACATGAAGTATGTTTTCAGCTGTTGATAATTCCGGCTGCGGACCATGGATGAAAAGACTTTTTTCATCATGGGAGTATGTATAAGCTTGATAGCCGTAAACCGCAAGAAGCGGGAACAATGCAATCAATTCCAGACACTGGCGCAAAACATTTTGGATGGATGTGTCATTTGCATTTTTGTCATAAGAATAAAGTGTTAAAACACAGCGTGCTAATGTATTCATCATATCTTCGCTGGGCGCTTTCATGATGATGTCACGGACAAAATTTGTCGGAAGCGAGCGGTAAGCACCGAGAAGTTTATGAAAATCTTCAAGTTGTGATTTGGAGGGCAAACTTCCAAAAAGCAACAGGTAAGTCACTTCTTCAAAGCCAAACCTCTTTTCATCGACAAAACCGTCAACAAGGATGTTAATATCAATTCCTCGGTAAAACAACTGTCCTTTTTTGTGTTCTTTTTCTCCGGCTTTTGGGCGGCCGGAATCAACGTCACTGATTTCAGTCAGTCCGGTTAAAACACCGTTGCCTTCCAAATCTCGCAGACCGCGGTTCACGTGATGTATTCTAAAAAGTTCGGGATTAATGGGACCGTGGCTGAGACAAAGGTTCGCAAGCTTTTGGATTTCTGCAGCTTTTTCGCTTTCGATTTTTTGGATTTCTGCGGCTTTTTCACTTTCGATTTCCTCAGCGGTTTTTGCAGTCATTTCAACACCATCTGTTTTTTTTGTATCTCCCATATGTACCCTCCTTATTTTTCGACAATGTATTTCATCTTTTAAAAATATCGCAAAAAAGATGATTATTCATTTTCATAATCCGAAATCAAATGATTCCATTTTTATAAGCAACTAAAAGAACGAATGACAGTAGTTTTTCATCAGATAAAAACCTTTTTTAAAACATTTAATACCATAATTTAATCGCATCTTTATATTTTTTCAAAACAAACCATTCGCAACGCTTATATAGAAATTCAATCATTTTAATTTTACAATTTCCAAAAAATTTCATGAAAAAACGCCTTTTTTGATTGCGTTTTAGACTGGGATGAACAGCGTATCGGATGGGTTTTGACCCGAGATAGGATACAAGATTCGGGAAACGTCACATGAATTCGGAAATCATTCATCATCAAATTGCCTTTTGCTTATCGGCACAACGAAAACGCAGGATTGAAGCTTTTTCGCCGGCATGACCATAAGTGATTGTTTTTGTTTTCAATACATTGTTGAAAATCAAAAACGCTGATCGGCATTTGAATTCATAAAATCGCTATCATATGATATCATACGGTATCGTACGATATCGTACGACAACAATTTACATTTCATAATTTACATTTCATAATACACTCATAATACAACATATATATTATCAATTACAGGAGACATAAATATGTCAGGACAACCAATTTTCATTTTAAAAGAAGGAAGCAAACGCACACGCGGAAAAGACGCTCAAAGCAATAACATCATGGCAGCAAAAGCCGTTGCAGAAGCTGTCAGAACAACACTCGGTCCCAAAGGCATGGACAAAATGCTTGTCGATGCGATGGGCGATGTAACAATTACAAATGATGGCGCCACCATTTTGAAAGAAATGGACATCGAACATCCGGCAGCAAAAATGATTGTCGAAGTTGCCAAAACACAAGACGAAGAAGTCGGAGATGGAACAACCAGCGCTGCCGTCGTTGCCGGCGAACTCTTAAAGAAAGCGGAAGACTTAATTGACATGGACATTCACCCAACCGTGATTGCATCCGGCTATAAACAAGCTGCCTCTAAAGCCATTGAAATCGTCAAAAGTTTGGCAAAAAACATCAACGAAAGCGACAAAGAATTATTAAATTGCATTGCCTCCACC
>WRNK01000101.1 GCA_009776675.1 Methanimicrococcus sp. | reverse complement strand
AAATTTTCGGAGCCGTACTTGTCCGCAAAATAATCCAAAGCGTTGATGTACATATCGCTGACTTTATCCAATAAAAGATGAACAGCTTTTGGCTCTTCGATCAGCCAAATTAAAAAATCGGATGTATCTGCAATAACGGAAGCGGTCGTAAAGTTACTGCCTGTTTGTACCGTTACCGGCATACCAAGCTCAAAACACCTGGATGCAACTCTGTCGGCAATTTTATATGCGCCCGGTAATTCTTTCTTAAAATCAGGAACTTCAAGTTTTTCGATATCTTCAATCGAAGTTACGGGATGTCTTTTGACATAAGGTGCGCCTTGTCCTTTTTTGTAAGGAAAGCCGATTTCTCCGCCGAATTCCCATGCGCCGCAAGAGGCATAGCCGTACATCGGCGTCTGGTCATAACCGTGAAGACGCATCGCTGCGAATTGAGCTTCAAAACATTTGTCACCATCGGCATAAAAATCGCCGAGAGAAATGCCGATAATTTTGCTGCTGTATCCCGATACAAACGGAATGATCGGAACACGGTCAGGTTTTTGGCCTGAAACAAGAGCTGCCATACGCTCTGGTGATGTCATTTTAGGATTCATTAAAACTCTACCTCCGTTTAATTCTGTTTTCAATTTTAATAATACAGACTAGGGGATAAATAATTATCTAAGTATTCAAATATAAAATTAACAAAAATAGATAGAGTTGAAATAATCATTGTTCAAACAGACAGATTTGTTACAGCTTTAAAGCTTAAGTAAAAAAGAAAAAGAAGAGTGGAACAAACAAAAATCTTGCTCATTCCGGTTTTTTTGTAATTTCTTCTTCTGTCAAATAGCAGGCGGGATCATCGCCCCAAACGTTGCCGGTGACGGCTTCAGCACGAACACGGAAATTGCCGTTGCAGACATCTAACCATTGGCAGCGGGCGCATTTCGGAGCATTTTTGAGGAGAAGGGGTTTTCTGTCTTTGAGGCCGCCCATTATCGGATCAGTGCGGTCGGTCCAAATTTCCGAAAACTTTCGCTCGCGGATGTTTCCAAATGATCTGTGGCGCCAAAATTGGTCGGCATGGACGCTGCCGTCCCAGGAAACGCAGCCGATGCTGATGCCGGTAGAATTGCCTTGATTCATGGTGAGCAGTTCATAAACTTCAGCGGCACGTTTTGGATTTTCTTTTAAAAGCCTGAGATAAACGTAGACAGCGTCACAATGATTGTCAACTGTCAAAACTTCGGCAGGAAAACCCTTGGCATGAAGTTCGGCGGTTTTGTCTATGATCAAATCAACGACATCCCGCGTTTCTTCATGTGTCAGATCTTCGTCAACCATGCGGCTGCCGCGACCCGAATAAACCAAATGGTAAAAACAAATGCGCGGAATTTTTTCATGTTCCAAAAACTCAAAAATTGCCGGAATTTCGCCGGCGTTGCGTTTATTAATCGTAAAGCGAAGACCGACCTTTATTCCTTGTTCTTGGCAATTTTTAAGACCTTGCATCGCTTGATCAAAAGCGCCTTTCGAGCATCGGAATTTGTCATTCACTTCGTGCATGCCGTCTAATGAAATGCCGACATAAGACAAGCCGACATCTTTTAACTGGCGTGCTTTTTCTTTGGTAATCAATGTACCGTTTGTTGAAATGACGGCGCGCATGCCTTTGTCTTTTGCATATTGTGCAAGCTCGACCAAATCATCTCTCAAAAGCGGCTCACCGCCGGAAAACAAAATAACAGGCGATCCAAATGATGCCAAATCATCAATAAGTGCCTTTCCTTCGTCTGTTGTTAATTCCGTTTTGTCCACAACATTAGGACGGGTCGCCTGCGCATAGCAGTGAATACATCCCAAGTTGCACCTTTTTGTCATATTCCAGACAACAACAGGTTTTTTGTCTGCCGAAAATTGCAGTAAATGCGACGGCAGCTTTTTTGAATCACGGTTATACCGAAGAGCATCAGACGGTTCAACGGTACCGCAATATAATTTAGAAATCCCAATCATACCCCATACTATGCAATAACCGTTAAAAACTTTTCTAACAATATAAAAGTGCAGAAAAACATAAAAAATAAAAAACGAAAAACAACAGCAAAAAAATGACAAAAACAAAAAAGAACAAAAAATAATAACACAATAAATTTTTTTAATTCAATAAAATCAATAAACGGCTAACTCATTCATGACATCCGTCTTTGAAAGGATGCCTTTTGGAACGCCGTCAATGGTTACAACGAGCTGACCGATATTGTATTTATAAAACAGGCGGACAACGTCATAAAGCTGCATTTCGCCGTCAACCGTGATGAGTTCTTTTGCCATCATGTCTTTGGCACGCACATCAAATTTATTCATGGCAACGGCTTTTGTGACATCGGTTGTTGTGATAACGCCGACGACTTTTCCGTGGTCTTCAACAGCGGCACCGTGAAGGTTTTTTGCGATAAAATGGCGGGCGATTTCTTGAAGATCCACGTTGCTGTTCACGGCTAACGTCAGCGGTTTCATATAATATTTCACATGCTTTTTGGGAAGGGATATCATTTCCGTGATGTTGACCAGAATGAGATTATTGCTGTCATCACGACCGAAAACTTCGCCGCGGACTGTTAATCGATTCACAGGAGTGGGACCGATTTGAATGATGTCGCCTGAGACAAAATCTTTGATGTTGCCGATTACTTTGACAACGCCTCTGCATTTTTCAGGATTGCGTACTGTTGTAAATGAAATTTCAGCGGTCGTTGCATTGTTGATGGCTATTCCGTTTCTGAAAACCGGAACAATCGTTTCCTCATCCATCACTTCAATATCTAAAGCTTGATAAGCATCCCCGGTCGGGCGGTAACCGCCTTTTGGTCCGGGAACACCTTCAACGAGTCCCAAAGCCTTTAAGAGTTGCATTTGATTGCGAATCGTTCCCGGATTTCTGTGAATGAGTTCCGCAATTTCTTCTCCTTTCACAGAACATTCTTTTTGACGTTGCAAGTTGATTAAAGCCGTCAAAATATCTTTTTGGATGGTGGTCAAGTCCATAAAATCACAAATTTTTTAATTTTAACGTATGAATATGTTAATTACAATTACTGCATTTATCTATAATAAATTATGTTTCCGCCACGAAAAATTCGTACTCTTCAAATTATTTTCATTTAAAAAAACAAAAGAATAAGAAAACTTATGTACCAATAATATTGTTATCGCATCTATTAATTCAGGCAGCAGATTTTTATGATTTTTGAAAAAATTAAATCCGTTCCGACGTCGGATGAGCTTTTGGACAAAGCGTTTCGCCGCTCGGTGAGAACAAGGGCAGGCAAAAAGGTCGATGGTCCAAAATCCTTATGTGAAGCAAATGAAGCGATGCTTTTGACAGCTGCAAACATCTTAACTGACAATTTAGCTGCCATTCAAAAAATGTTTCCGATTTTTAATTCCTTGCCGCCGTTTTATTACGATTTGGCGGATATTCTTGTCGGCATTGAGGGCATGAAAATCGCTCTTTCCCACGTTTTATGGGCATCGGAAAAAATTCATACCCTTTCCCGCGGGTATGTCGGAAAAATGAGAACGAGTCAAACCCCCGACGTTCTTCGAAAAGAGGCTTTCGGGCGCATTGGCTCAATTATGGATTCCATCAGCAAAGACTTAATTTTACTCGGCGACGCCAGAAACAAACTGAGAACACTGCCGGACGTCCGCGACGAGCCGACCATCATTGTTGCCGGCTACCCCAATGTCGGAAAATCCAGTTTTGTAACGGCAGTGACAAACGCCACCCCCGAAATTGCACCTTACCCGTTTACGACCAAAGGCGTTTTAATCGGTCACATGGAAAAAAACAATGTCCGTTATCAAATTATTGACACCCCCGGTCTTTTAGATCGCCCCATGTCTGAGCGAAATGAAATTGAACTTCAAGCCATCACCGCTTTACGCCGCCTGGATGCGGTTGTCATGGTTTTGATTGATCCAAGCGAAACCTGCGGCTATGAACTCGCTGAGCAGCTTCAGTTGGCTCATGACATTCAAGATCAATTTACAATCCCCTCCATTGTTGTTGCAAACAAGTCCGACCACGATGACTTCAAAAAACCAGAAAATATAGATTTTGTGATTTCAACAATGACGGGAGACGGCATTGACCAATTAATTGACGAACTTGTCAAAATGATACCGATTCCTGAAAAAGAGTTTGAAGAGCCGCCACTTCGAGACGGATTTTGATGGGATTAAAAAAACGAAGACATTTCTTATTTTTTGAGCATAAAACCGTTTGATTCAGCCGCTTGACAGCGGCTGATCGAACAATCTTATCATATTATTTTTTCAATGAAAATTCACTGCACTCCTCGAAGCTGCCGCCACTTAAACAACACCATTGCACAAAGAAGCCCCAACAATGCTGTCAAAACTGCAAACCCTGGTATGCTGTTGTTATCATCACCCACAACACCTGTTATCGTCACCAAACAAGATGCTGTAAAGCTGCCGTCATCGGTTGTCACCATGATGGTCGTCGTTCCTTCTTTATGAGCCGTCACTCTTCCGTTTGCATCCACCGATGCAACAGAGGGATCACTGCTTGACCAATTCAACCCCACGTCCGTTGCGTTTTCGGGCGTGATTGCGGCAATGAGCTGCAAAATTTCACCCACGCTCAACGTGGCGTTGGTCTTGTCGAGTTGGACGTCCGACACGAAAATGATGTCGCTTCCTTGGGAATCATTTCTTTGTGAATCGTTTCTTTGGGATGCGTTTTGATCGGAGACAATTGTGGCAGATCCTGTGGATGAACCACCACCGCCGCTGCTTGCTGTATTAACTGTGAATGAAAGGGGCACAGTGAGACTGATTCCATTATCGCCTATGATTGTCAGCGTGTCGGTATAAGTGCCTGCCGTAAGACTGTTAACAGGACGCACACTCACTGTAAGCGTACCGCCGGATGTGAGACTTGTTGAAACCAANTTGNCAATAATCTCAAAATCNGTGCTGCCAAGAGAAGCNGTCAANTTGGNCAATGTGCCGGTTCCCGTGTTGGTGATCGTAAAGACCTGAACCGCTTGTGCTGCGTAACCCACCGTTGCTGCCGGATAGGTACGGCTTGTCGGGCTTATCGTTGCGCTGTATGTCACGGGAATGAGTTCAAATGTTGCTCTGACTTCCACATTTTCCGCAGGCATTGTAAATGTTGCGCCGGCGTTTGTTGCGTCACTCAGTGTTACGGCACCGGATACGACGATCCATTCCTTAAATTGGTAGCCGCTGTCTGCCGTGGCAAAGAGGGTGACCGTCACACCGGCAACTGCCGGATTCGGACTTGCGCTGCCGGTACCGTTTCCATCATTTGTTACAGTTATGCTGTACGTTGTTGGCGGAATCGGTTCAAATGTTGCTTGAACTTCCACATTTTCCACAGGCATTGTAAATGTTGCATCA
>WRNK01000100.1 GCA_009776675.1 Methanimicrococcus sp. | reverse complement strand
TTTTATGAAAGTCAAAAGTTTTTCGAATCGGAAAGTCCGTGATGAAGCAATTTGTTATAACGGCAGGTTTTATAAATTTTTCTATAAAATCATAGCTTCCTTTGTTGTGGATGGAATAAATAATCCTCCCCGCATCACAAGCCGCTTTTAAAAAAGGGCGATCGTTCCCCTTTTCCTGCGCCCCAAACGGCGGGTTCATCAAAACAACATCGGCGATTTCCAATTCATTGGACGCAATTTTATCCGAAATTGCCGAAATATCCGCTTGAACAAATTCAATCGACAAATCCTCTTCCATTCGCTTTTTATTTTGATCCGCACAATTTATTGCGGTTTGATCAATATCAAAGCCGATCACTTTTTTTGCACCCAAAAGCGCCGCGCCGATTGATAAAATTCCCGTTCCACAGCCGAAATCATAAATGGTTTTGTTTTCAATGTCGCCGCTCATATAAGCCAAATGCAAAAAAGGGGCGGCCACAACAGCCGGCGTTTTGTATTGTTCATAGGCAGCATCAGGCGTTTCAAATCCTTCGATTTTTTCAAGCACCATTTCAAGCTTTTTATTTTTCATATTGATCGCTTTTTATTCGTCTTGTCCGCCTTCCAATATCTCATCCATGACCCAATCTTCCCAATCTCTTTCACCAATCACGATTTCAAATTCCTGCGGCGTTAAAACCGGTGCCGGAAATAATCCTGAATCGTCAATGGAAAGCCGCGGACATGCGGTATTGATAAAAGCGTCGGCTTTAAAAGAAAGCATTTGATCAGGCGTTACCAAATCCATAAACAGCAAATACGCGTTTTTTCCGTGTGCTTCAGCTTTTTCTTTAAGAGATTGCGCCAATTTTTTTCGATACTGCCCGTTCTTAACAGAGATCAATATTCCAAAAGTTTCGGCATCGGAAGAGATGCCGATGACGGCGCTGCGTTGCATTAAAAATTGCCGGTTATTTAACTCAAAGGCTTCCGACGTGAACGGATCAGCGCAGACAACACGTTTTTTTGAAGAAATAGCGATGCCGATCGGATGGAATCTGCCGCTGCCGATATATAAAAATACATCGCAATTTTTGGCATCCTCTGAATGTGCGGCTGAAAAATTGCATCCGAGAATTTGTCCGGGGTATGCCAATCTTTTATCGCCTGCGGCAGTGGTCACTTTTTTTCCGGCTTTTTCAAGTTCCGCTTTGGCTTTTTCCAATTGATGAACATGCTGGACGGTTGTTAAAAGTCCGACAGACGACTCCGTTAAAAGCGGCAAAGCGGCTTTGACGGCATTTAAAACGTCCGCTTTGGAACGCGTTTCAATAAAACAGACTTTATTTTCAACAAGCTCTTGATTTAAAGGGGCGTGCCCGAAATGAAAAAGAATGTCGACATACTCGATCAGCTTCGTATCCAAGTCGCAGGCACCAAAGCACGGATCGGCAGAAATATATACCTCTGCGCCGGTCATTTCTTTGATTTGAGATGCAATGCGAAAGCCATGTTTTTTGAGTCCCTCAGGAAACTGGAGGCCGACAACAACAGTTTTTTTTTGGCTTTCCAAGTCTTTGATTTTTTCAAAAATGGTGTCGATTTCAAAATCATAGGATTCTGAAACGGATTTTGAAACGTCGGCTTCTAAATTCAAAAGTCGGTTCATTCGACCCCTCCGACAACCACGACGCCCTTTTCTGTAACCTCGATTTCCGTCAAAACAACAACATCAATATTCGTTTCTTTTTTGATCAATTCTTTCCCGCTGCCGCGTCCGATAACACAAAAAACGCCCGTGACAACAATGCCGGCTTTGACGATTTCTTTGAGAAGAGACAGAAGCGTCCCTCCTTCACTGATGACGTCATCCACGATGAGTATGCGGTCACCCCTTTTCAGTCCATTGACATATATTTTGCCGCCGGAATAACCCGTTTTTTGTGTCAGCTCTATTTCATCGGGAAGCCCGTATTTTCTTTTTCGAACAAGTGTCACCGGAATACCTGTTTTTAATGAAAGAGTTGTTGCAATCGGAATGCCCATCGCTTCAATCGTGACGATCCGATCCGCTTTTAAATCCGCAGCTTTCATAATATAATCCGCAATTTCTTCCAGAACCGCCGGATCGGTTTTTGGAATGCCGTCCGATATCGGATGAATAAAATAGTTGTAAATTTTTCCTTCGGATTCTTTTTGAATCACCGGTGCTTCTTCAAGTGATTTTTTTAATTTCTCAAGCATGATTTCACTTCTCCGGTTTCTCTAAAAAGGATTGGGGTATTGGATGGGATATAGGATGGAATATAAGATAAAAGGCTGCTTAGGGTCTATAAGCAGCCGCTTCTTTAAATCTTTGGATTAAAAACGCATTGTCAAAGGATGTTAAGAACCAGCCGGCTTTTGGTCCAGAATTTTGTCCCAAAAGTGCGGTGTAAATCGCGGCAAAGAAATTTTTCGGATCAATTTCAGCCGCCGAAATGTCGCCGCCTGCGTATTTTTCCATGTTTTGGCGAATCGGGGTTTCTGCCGTTTTTGTTTCATAAACAATGCGCTGTACATCTTCCGGTGTCAACTCCTTTCCGGCGGCTTGAAGTTCGTCGGCAAAAGCGTTTAAGAACGCACGCTGGGTGCTTGTAAGCGAAGCACACTGAATCGGAACGGTTTCTTTAACACCGAATTTTGCAAAGACGGGTGCGTATTTTTCAAGCCATATGCCGACATTATGTGCCATGCTGTTGATGATTTCCTCATCTTCGTCAAAACCGGAACGCTTGGCAATCGCATCAATCTTTGTTAAATCGCCGCCGGCGACTTGGTAAATGGTGACCATTTGTTTAAACGGAATCTTGGATTGGCGCACATTTTTGGATTGAGACAGCTCAACGATTCTCTTTTCAAAAGATGTCGGGTCTTCCTTGTCGCGCAGACGCTCGTATTCGTCCACCAAGTTAAGCAAAGCCTGCCCCGGATCAAATTTAATATGCTTCTCGGGACGGGTTTTCATAATCAGATAGCGAAGTGCTTCGGGCGGCACCACATCCAGCATTTCTGAAATCGAGACGACAACGCCTGAGGAGGAGGACATTGCCCCTTGTTCGCCAAGCATGATCCATTCATAAACGATCGGAAGCGGAGGTTCTGCGTTGAATACTTCACGTACAATGCGTATTCCCGAATCATAAGATCCGCCGCTGGATCCGTGGTCTTTGCCAAACGGCTCTGCCGTCACGCCAAAAATCATCCATTTGGCGGGCCACTCGACGCGCCACGTCAATTTGCCGCCGCCGCTCATTGAGACTTTTCCCGACGCGCCGCAAGAACAGGTGTAGTTGACCGTTTCTTCGGTTTCGTCAAATCCGGTGACTTTGGCGGTGTTAATTTTTTTACAGCTTTCACAAATCGGATTAAACGGACTCCAATCCTCTTGAACTTCTTTTCCCGACACCTCTTTTAAGATTTCAGCGAGCTTGTCTCTGTTTTTTAAAGCGATTTTAATCGCTTTTACAAAAACGCCTTGTTTGTACAATTCATCTGTTCTCATCACTCTTGAAGTGATGCCAAGCGTTTCCATGGATTTTAAAAACGGTTCTAAAAAGTGTTCTGAGTAACTTTTATGTTGCCCGCAAGGACACGGAATTTCTGAAATCGGTCTGCCGACGTGCTCGGCATAAGCTTCTTCTGTTAAGAACGGGTAAACTTTTCGAAGCGGATCATAATTGTCGGCAATGTAGAAGAAGTCAGGTTCTTCGCCTTTATCCTTTAAGGCACAATAGACAGCATCTGCTGTCAAAACTTCTCTCATGTTTCCAATATGAATGTGACCGGAAGGCGTAATGCCGGTCGAAATCAGATTCTTCTTATTTTTTGCCATCGCCTCTTCTGCGACGACATCTGCCCAATGGGTAATTTCTGTCATTGTCATTCTCGCAAATATTTTTGAAATGGTTGCCTTAATCCTTCTTTTTTATTAAATCTTTCTCATCTTTTGAGACTTTTTCATCTTTAGATATTTCTCATCTTTGTTTTAGATATTTCTCATCTTTGTTTTAGATCTTTCTCATCTTTGTTTTAGACATCTTCAAAAGAATAATTCGTTAAGCATTCCGACATGGCTTTATTTGACAGCCGAATCAGTTTTTCGTCATCTCTCTCCGTCGGCTCATTGCCGCAGGCTAAGGAAATAAATTCGGTCAGATCATAAATCGGAAGCCCGGTTGCGGCTCGCTTGCCGCTTTCGTCCTTTTCCCCGCGTCCGCCTTCAATGATATTTTTCATACAGCCGCCGCAGTTTGTAATAATAATGTCGCTGCCTTTTCTTTTGGCGATTTCGTGAACTTTTTTAGCCTGATCTAATGATTTTTGGGGAAAAGAAATACGAACTCCGCCTCCAAAACCGCAGCAGATTGAATTTTCCGGCGTCGGATTGACCAATTCCACATTCGGAATCGATTCAATCGCATGTCTTGGTTCTTTGTAAATGCCAAGGGTTCGTGTCAGGTGGCACGGGTCTTGATAATATATTTTTATTTTTTCATTTTTTAAATTCTTGCCGTTTCCAAAAATGTGTTTTCTCATGTCTTCTTTGAATTTCAATTTTCCTTCATCAATCAATTTGGCAAAAAACTCGGAGGATTGAAGAACGTCAAAACCCAACTCCCCAAATTCTTTGGGGTAAATAAATTTAAATGCACGGTAGCACCCGGGACAGGTCGTAATCAATGTTTTTGAACCGCGCGCTTTAATTTCATCAATATTCTTTTGCCCGATTTTCTGAAGCGGCTCGGTGTTTCCTGCCCCGTATGATATTGATCCGCAGCAGTAATCTACACCGCTCATCACCGAATAATCCACGCCGGCGGAATTTAAAACACGAACCGTAGCTTTTCCGATCACTTTGTTCATGCAGGATGCGGCACATCCCGGAAAATAAAGAATCTCGCTTCGGCGCCCCTCTCTTTCAAAAACAACAGGCTCTTCCCATTCGCCGATTTTTCGATACATATTGTTGTTTGAAAACGGATCTACAAGACTTTGTTCTTTCGTCGGTCCGTGTTCTTTTGTTTTCTTTTCACGCGCCAGGGAGATGAGTTTTCGGATTCCCAAATCTTCAGGGCAGGTTTTTGTACAAACATTACATGTAAAGCAGAGGCGAATATCGTATTCCGGTTTTAAGGCTGTTTTTTCGGTTTCCTTTTCGATTTCCTTTTCTTTTTCATTTTTTGGGTCATTCGTCTTCAAATGAGCACAAAGGATAGGAATGATATTTTTATCGTTGTAACTGGGACAAACACTGACACATAAACCACATAATGAGCATCTGTCTGTGTATTCTTGAATTAAATCCATAATTTGAAACCTTTTTTCATCTTTCGTTTTTCTTACTTATTTCCTTACTTTTCCACTGTGGTCTTAAACAATAGCATATTGCGATACATAAAGTTATAGCCACCGCTTTTTTTATCAAGACATCAAATAGAAT
>WRNK01000099.1 GCA_009776675.1 Methanimicrococcus sp. | reverse complement strand
TCCTCAAAAACATCCAAACCCCCTCAAATTTTGTTTTCAGTAGCGTAGCGGATGAAAGCAAAATTTGAGCGTTTTCAAAAAAAAAATATTGTTTCTATGATTTCTACCGCCGCTTATTGTTGCTGCTGCTATGATTTCTGTTGCCGTCTGTATCTTAAAATAGAATAAAAAAACGGTTTTGTATTTTTCTATTTTATTTTTATGGGTGTGAATCCGTTCGATTCAGCCGCCTTAGGGCGACTGATCGAACGGGTGGTTGATTCGGGTTTTCATGATTAAAGAAAATACGAATTGTTTCTTTATTTCAAGTCAACCAATCCCGAAACATCGTTCTTATATCACATCAATAAAAACGGGGGTACCGTTTTCCCCAAACCATCAAATGCTTTTAGGGGAAAACGTACCCCGTTTTTTAATCGCTTCAAGAAAAATGATGTTTCGGATTTAAGAAAAAAACAAAATCAAATTCAAAAAACATTAAAAACAAGAACGATGGAATTTATATCAAAAGTCAGGCGGAAAAAAAGATCCTCGATTCTTCTCGTGATCTTTTTTCTTTCCTTTTTTTCTTTTGTTGTTACTCCATCATCAGATCGCCGCCGCGCATCATAACTCTTCTTGCGATTTCCGAGCGTTTTTGCATGGCTGCAACAACTTCTGGATCAGGCTCCGGCTCTTCTTCCGGTCCGAATAATTCGTCTTGTATTTGTTCCAAATGCTCTTTTATTTCTTCAATGGCGTCGATTAAAGTCATGGGATTGTCATATGCGCCAATGATGCCCCAAAGTTCGTCTTCGCTCATGTTTTTGAGATCCGGAATCAACTCAATCATATTTTTTACGGCGCGTGTTAAATTGTCAACAATGCTGATATGGGCGGTTTGTGAGGTTCTGGACAGCGGATTTAAATCAACGGCAATGACGAGTTTTTTCATATTTGCCAAAACTTCGCAGCGGTCGCCATCTTCAAGAGGTACGAAAATGACATCTGCGGCGTAAATGCCGTCACGTTCCACCTTTGAACGGTCGTGATCCAGGGGCAATAATGGCTCGGCATTTTCTCCAAGAACAACGTCTGCGCCATGTTTTTTCAATTCTTCTGCTATTTTTTGCACACGTTCTTCAGTTCGATGGAATAAATTCACTTCCAGTTGAGCGCCTGTTAATTGTGATAAGGTTACCAATTCACTTGGAACTAAAGCAGCAGCATTGCCATTGACGGAAATGACAGGCTTTTTTGCTAAAAGCAAAAGGGCGGCTGCGACAGCTTGAGCATAATGAGCGCTTTCAAGTGTTCTCTCGCCAATTAAATAATCAAAGGCTTCACCGCGTCCCTGTGCGATTAATCCCTGGCGGCTGGTCAATCCTTTTTCAACGCCTTCTGTTATTTTTTCACGCGTCATTAATGACTCATATCGGGGATGGCTTTTTGGAATCTCTGTCATGTTTTTCCTCTTAATTCTTATTCTTAATTCTCTTATTCTTAATTCTCTTATTCTTAATTCTCTTATTCTTAATTCTCTTATTCTTATCTCTTAATTTTCTTAAGTTCTCTTTATTCTTTTTATTCTCTTATCTCTTTATTCTCTTATTTTTTTATTTTCTTTTTTTATTTTTTTTACTTTTTTCCGGACTCATTTTATTTTTTCTCTAAACGAATGAGACGTATAAGTTTGTTTGGCTTGATAAATTTTAACCTCAATTTGAAAAAAAACATTGTCTTTGTGAACATATAATTACCATGAAAACTTTTTCTAATACATGGAAGAACGACTTTATCGATATTATCCCGAAGATTTCGGAAAACTAAATTTTCGTGTCCTTCATATGGACCTTGATTTTGATGTTTTTGATGACCACACGATCGTTTCATCACAAATTTCTTTAAAAAACATGGATGTGCCGCTTGAAAAAATTTCATTGAACTGCCGAGATTTAGAAATATTATCGGTTGGCGGGGACAATTTTAAAAAACACGAGTATCGGCAAAGGGAGGCATACTTGGATATTTATTTTAATCCGCCGATTGCAAAAAATTCGAGGTTTGAAATTAAAACAAAAACAATTTGCAAGCCCACAAAACATCTTTTAGAGGGACTCTATTATGACGAAACACCGGCAGGCGCACCGCCGCAACAAATTACCCAATGCCAACAATGGGGGTTTCAGCGCATTGTTCCTTGTATTGATGACATGACTGCCAAATGCACTTACAAAACAACCATCCGCGCTGATTCGCGCTATACAAACATTATTACAAACGGCGACATTGCCGTCCCGCGACAAACAGTCTCAACCGATTCCATAACCGGCTTATCGCGTGATGAAATCGTTTATGAAAATATGAAAACACCGATGGCGACATACCTCTTCTTTCTCGGCGTCGGAACTTATGATACATACAAACGCGAATTTGAATACCCAAACGGCTCTTGCTTCGATTTGGAACTCTTAATCCCGCCAAACTCCAACAAAGATTATGCTGAACAAGCTTTAGACGTTCTTTACAGTGCGGTCATGTGGGTCTATCTGTTTACCGGTCCCGAAAGCCACAAAGATATTGAAATCAAAAAACAAATATTTGAACTCACAAAACTGCGCGACCATTTAAAACACAATTTAAATTCCGCTTTTGTTCTGCCGAATAATTTGAATATCGTCATGAACAATCTCAATGCTGTCCGTGAAAAAATTACCGAACTGTGCAAAGGATTAACATTCGGCTACAAATACACGGGAACGGTTTATCGTGAAATCGGTATGCAAAATTCCGACTATGGCGGCATGGAAAATGTCGGGAACACAACCATTATCACAAATCGAATCATGCCGACCAAAAATATAATGGATTCCTCTTTTGAATACATGGTCAACGTTAAAGTGCATGAATATTATCACAACATTAACGGCTCAGAGGTCACCGGAAACAGTCCGTTTGAAATTTGGCTCAACGAAGCCGTCACCGTTTTAATCGAATCGTCTTTTCATGCTTATTTCATCGGCGATGAGTATAACCGCCTTCAAACATTTTTGAATTTGTATGCGCCGGTTTCCGGAACATTTGCTTTAGACAGCGGAGCTTCATCCATGCCGATTTTGCCGGAAGGATTCAACGATCCCAACGATTTGATCACATCCGTCACCTACGTCAAAGCGCCCGAATTTGTTCGCATGATTAAAACATTGATCGGTGATGCGGCATTTGCCCGCGGCTTAGATGCTTATCACCGCAAATACAGCCATAAAAACGCCAAAACGTTTGACTGGATTCATGAAATGGAATTGGCGTCCGGCATGCAGCTCATGCGCATGTCAAACAGTTGGCTTCATCAAACCGGATTTCCAACGCTGTTCGTTTCAAAATCATATGATCCCGAGACATCCGAATTCCGATTAAAGCTGATTCAAAGAATTTCATACCAAAAACAGCCTTGGCTTTTCCCCTTCTCATTTGCATTGGCGGACAGAAAAGGAAAAGTCATTTATGAAAAAATTCATTTTGTTCAAAGGCGTGAAGAAGAAATTGTTATTCAAAATGTTGAACCGCCGGCATTTGTTTCGCTCAACAGAAACGGATCATTTTACGGGAAAATTGAAACCGATGCGGATGTTAAAGAGCTGTATACACAAGTCCGCAAAGACAAAGATATCATTGGGCGCTGGCTTGCGTTTTATGCGCTGACAGATATGGAAAAGAGAAAACTGCTGCTTAACAAAACGGCGTCTTTATCTCCCGAATATGTCAATCTTTATTTTGAATTATTGTGTGATCAGAACTTGTTAGAAAAGACAGGCGGGTTGTTTTTAACATTGTTTGAGTCAACGGATGATGATCATTTTTCACACCAATATAAAGAGCTGTATGCTGTTCGATTGAAAATGCAGACAGAACTTGCAAAAATGCATGAAGCTTCCTTAAAAATTATTTATGAAGATTACTCTGAACCTCAAAATATTGAGGAAGAAAAATTGTATTCTGTCCGCGGTTCATTGCGCTTGAAATCGGATCAATTTAAGAGACGCCAAGTTAAAAATAATGCACTTCGATTGCTTTCTGTTTTGGATACGCCGCCGATTCATGCGATGATCAAACGCCAATTTTTATTGGCAACAAATGCAACTGACCGCGCGGTCGCTTTTGCAAGTTGGCTTAACAGCTCCGTTCCTGAAAAGCGCGACTTGACGCTTATTTACATGGAAGAATGTAAAAAAGATCCGGTGGCTTGGGAGGCGTTTTTAAGTTCCGTTGCCGGCACAGATGCACCGGATTGTTTGGAACTCGTGAAAATGATTGAAAGCGATCCGTCATTTCATATTGAACAATCCATTGACCAGCGCGCACTTTACGCAACATTTGCAAAAAACCGCAAATATTCCCTTCAAACACCCGACGGATTGGCGTTTTTAAAACAAACTGTCATCCGATTGGCAGCCGTTAACGAATACAATACGGTAGGCTTGTTAAATGCTTTTTCAACCATTGATTCGATGAATCCGAAATATTATCTGCCGCTTATCGAAGCGCTGGATACGATTCTTTCCTCTCTTGACCAAGAAAAATCGCCAAGTGTCTATAATCGTATTATAAAATTGATGATTGGCGCTCCAAAAGCCGTTAAGTTGTATGAAAAAGAGAAAAAAGTTTTGTCCTATCTTCGCAGGGTTGACTCATCAGAGCAAAAAGGAGATAAATAAGGAAATTCAAATTTATATCTCATATTTTGTTGAACAATTATAATATATTTTTAAAAAGTTATGGTGTGGCTTTTACAATGACAGTCTTTTCTGATCCTCTTTTTTTAGCAATTGCCCTTACCGGAACGCCCGGTACCGGAAAAACGGCAGTTTCCAAAAAATTAGAAGAAGAAGGTTATAAAATTCTTCATTTAACCGACTTTATTGAAGAAAAAAATATTCCGTCAGAGTATGATTCAGATCGAGATTGCCTTGTTGTGGATATGGTCGCTTTGGAAAGAGCGGTTTATAAGTATCAAGATGATCTCACCCACGAATTTTGCAAATCTTATTTTGAAAAAAATATGACTCCTGCTGATTTTTACACGTCTCCTGCGAATCTTCCGGTCTTAATCATTGAAAGTCATTTGGCGCACTATCTTTGCAATTATTCCATTATTCTTAGAACACATCCGCATGCATTAAAAATTCGGTTGGATGAGCGCGGTTATTCTGAAAAGAAAGTGATGGAAAATGTACTTGCCGAGTCCATTGATGTTGTTTTATGCGACTGTTTTGATTATTGCCACCGCATTTATGAAATTAACACAACCGAACTGCCGCTGTCAGAAACCGTCAATTGTGTCAAAGAACTTGTTCAGGCGCTTTATGAAGATGAACTTGAAAAGTATGATGAGCTTGCAAAAAAGAATGAAAAACCCGATTCAAGCACAGGCATGAAAGTTTCTGCGATTGAAGAAGACGGCGTTGAAATTTACGATGATAGTGAGACGGAC
>WRNK01000098.1 GCA_009776675.1 Methanimicrococcus sp. | reverse complement strand
AAAGCAATGTAAAAAAGATCGAAAGCGCAGCTGTTACGGTCATCATTGCCGGAGACACATGCTTTTATGAAAACATGCCGCGCCTTTATCCGCATATCGATTTACTGTCTTACTACAAAGAAAATCCCGAGTCGGTAAATAAAGAAATGTATCAAAGCACTTGTCTTC
Organism: Methanimicrococcus sp.; assembly: GCA_009776675.1. The sequence continues at coordinate 5,304 of WRNK01000098.1, read as the reverse complement.
AAGCCGCTTACTTAATTTTAGCAGCACGCGCACTTGGACTCGACTGCGGACCAATGAACGGGTTTGACAATGCCGGCGTCGACAAAGAATTCTTCCCGGATGGAAAATTCAAATCCAATCTCTTATGCAATTTAGGTTACGGCGATAAAACCAAACTTCATCCCCGCGATGATCGTCTTCAGTTTAATGAAGCGTGCCTCATATTGTAAATTCAGCCGCTGATCCTTGAAAACCTCCGTAATCATATCCATCATTATTACAAATTTTCAATAGCTTGCTGCATATTGTAAATTTGCCGCTTATCACTGGAAACATCTGCAATTTTATAATACATATTTTCAAAAAATAATGAGAAAGTATTAAGAATTTTTTCAATCGTAATACTTAAATGCATGTAAAACTTACAACCTCTACACATTCTACACTGTACGAATAATATCGTATCAAAAAATGAATATGGAGAGATTGTAAAATATGCATATGGCAGACGCTTTACTTTCCCCCGCAGTTGGGGGAATTATGATTTTAATCAGCTTGGCAGCGATCTTATTTTCTGTTTATAAATTGAAACAAAACGGTTTGGATGAAAAGAAAATTCCAATGATGGCTGTTTTAGGCGCTTTCGTTTTTGCAGCCCAGATGATTAATTTCACTATTCCGGGAACAGGAGCAAGCGGGCACATCGCCGGCGGTATTCTTTTAGCAGTTCTCTTGGGACCGTATGCCGGTCTTATTGTTCTATCGATCGTTTTGATTATCCAATGTCTTTTCTTTGGAGACGGAGGCCTTCTTGCAATCGGATGCAATATACTCAATATAGGGATACTTTCCTGTTTCATTGCTTATCCGGTCATTTTCAAATCAATTATTAAAAGCGGGATAACGCCGTTTAAAATCATGTCGGCGTCCATTCTTTCAGTTGTCATCGGTCTTCAGCTGGGGGCTTTTGGTGTCGTCGTAGAAACACTTGCTTCCGGCATTACTGAACTTCCATTTACAACATTTGTTGCTCTGATGCAGCCGATTCATTTAGTTATCGGACTTGTTGAAGGAATCATTACCGGAAGTGTTTTGATTTATGTGCTCAAAGAGCGCCCCGAATTAATCGAAAACACTGTTGCAAAAACATCTAAACAATCCGTCAAAAAAATAACGGCTGTGCTCCTTGTTTCAGCACTCCTTATTGCCGGCGGTCTTTCACTTTTCGCGTCTTCTCATCCGGATGGACTCGAATGGTCTATAGAGGGAATTACAGGGTCCACAGAACTTGAAAGAGAGGGCGGCATATATGATACGGCTGCAAATATTATTAACTGGACGGCAATTATGCCGGATTATCGTTTTAAATCCGACAATGGAGATGGATCCGCTCTTGGAACAAGTACAGCCGGTATTGTCGGAAGTGTCTTGACACTTGCTCTTGCAGCTCTTATTGGGTATGCGGTTTATTATGCCGCAAAGAGAAAAAAATCAGCCGCTTAAAAAACAATACAGAAGTGACAATTCAATTCCAAAAAAGAAAAATTAACCGCTTAAAAAACAATACAGAAGCGACAATTCAATTCCAAAAAAGAAAAATCAGTCGCTTAAAAAACAATGCAAAAGCGGTAATTCAATTCCAAAAAAGAAAAGAGGAATGAATTTTTATTTTCACAAATGGTCGAAAAATATGTCAAACATAATGAAGGCAGCTTCTAAATTAAATGATTTGGAAGAAATGGCAAACGGAAAATCGGTTGTTCATACATTTCATCCGCTATCAAAAATTATCATAACTTTTGTTTTTTTGGTTGCCGTTATTTCGTTTGACAGGTATCAAATCAGCGGTCTTGTTCCGTTTATTTTATACCCTGTAATTATGCTGGCATTATCTTTGACGCCCCTCAAACCGATATTTTACCGTTTGATTCCTGCTTTGCCGTTTTCACTGTTTGGAGGATTTTCAAATATTATTTTTGATCGTCTTCCTATTTTGACGATCGGTATGATAACAATAACAAGTGGGATGGTGTCTTTTGTATCTATTCTTTTGAAAACTGTTTTGACAGTCACGGCCGTTCTCATTTTGATTGCAACAACCCCGATGCCGGCAATTTCAAAACAATTGACTCGTATCGGAATTCCGTCTCTTATTGTCTTTCTTCTAATCATGACATACCGCTACATTTCTGTTTTGATTGAGGAAGTTTCGACAATGATAACGGCTTATACCATTCGTGCGCCGCGTCAAAAATATGTTAAAATGAAAGATATGGGCTCGTTTATCGGACATTTGCTTCTCAGAAGTATAGATCGAGCCGAACGCGTTTTTGCTGCAATGAAATGTCGGGGATTTAACGGCACTTATGTCACATCTCCAATTCCTAAGGAAACGATAAAAGATGTTTTATTGACCATAGGTGTCTGTACACTATTCATCGTGTGCCGTTTTGTAAATATCAGTATGCTTCTTGGAACTTTTCTGACGGGAAATATTTAATCAGCAAAGAGTTTTTTGTAATAATTAAATCGGATGGGCAGGAATTTAGGGTGAAAAAATGGAAAAATCAAAAGACGCCGCAGAATTAAAATCTGATACGTCTTCTAATGAGAAGGTGATTTGTGTTGACCATCTGACTGTGGTCGGTACCAATGATGCTGAAATTCTCAAAGATGTTTCATTTTCTCTTCATGCCGGAGAAAGAGTGGCAATAATTGGAGAAAACGGTGCCGGGAAATCCACTTTTTTACTCTCTCTTGTCGGAATTGTTTCTCCGTCATCCGGAACAATATCCGTTGGCCACACTGTTTTAAACAAGAAAAATTTGGCGCAGATTCGAGAAAAAGTTGGAATGGTCTTTCAAAATCCGGATGATCAATTGTTTATGCCCAATGTTTATGATGATATTGCTTTTGGACCTCGGAATATGGGCGCCAGCGAAGAAGAAATCAATCGGCGAATTGAGGATGTTCTTGAAAAGCTGGGCATTTCACATCTTCGGAATCGAATGACAAGCAAACTCTCCGGCGGCGAAAAGAGAAGCATTGCAATTGCAACAATTTTAGTCATGAACCCGGATGTTATTCTTTTTGATGAGCCGACGTCTTATTTGGATCCAAAGTCCCGCCGTCTTTTAATTAAAGAATTGTCATCAATAGGGCATACACAATTGATTGCAACACATGATTTAGATTTGGCAATGGAAATCTGTGATCGAGTCGTTATCCTCCAAAAAGGAGAAATTCAGGCGGAAGGACCGACAAAAGAAATTTTGATGAATGAAGAGCTTTTGAAAAATTGTGGTCTGGAACTTCCATTGGGAATTGAAAGCTATCGGCAGAGAGACGAAATAAAATAAAACAAAATAAAAAAATAAAACAAAACAAAAAACATTTAAATCGTCTGTTTCTTATTTTTTGATTTGTCATCTTTTTTCTCACTGTCATTAATTATAAATATAGTCATTTCATCAATAAAACAAATTTTGTTTATAATAACAGAGGTGGACAATGTCTGAAAATACTGAAAAACAGTCTCCTTATCCTGTAATCCATGCGCTCGAATGCAAGGCTTGTGGTCGATGCGTTATGGATTGCCCTAAAAATGTTTTGGAATTTGGAACCGTGTTGAATGAACGCGGATATATGTATGTCGTTTACAAAGGATCCGGATGTAGCGGATGCAGCAATTGTTATTACACATGCCCTGAACCAAATGCCGTTGAAGTGCATGTCCCAAAGAAAACAAAATCGGAGGCCTAAATTATGTCGGCTCAATTGATTAAAGGAAATACAGCAGTTATAATCGGTGCGATGTATGCCGGATGCGATTGCTATTTCGGCTATCCCATCACGCCTGCCAGTGAAATTTTGCATGAAGCATCTTATTATTTCCCAAAAGCTGGACGCAAGTTTGTTCAGGCAGAATCTGAAGAAGCTGCCATAAACATGGTTTATGGTGCTGCCGCAGCCGGTCATCGTGCGCTGACTGCCTCTTCCGGTCCGGGAATGAGTTTAAAACAAGAAGGAATTTCTTATCTTGCCGGTTCGGAATTGCCGGCAGTGATTGTTGATATTCAGCGTGCGGGTCCGGGCCTTGGAAATATCGGTCCCGAACAGGCAGATTACAGCCAAGCCGTTAAAGGCGGCGGTCACGGTAATTATAAAAATATTGTCCTGGCACCGAATTCGGTTCAGGAAATGTGTGATTTCACTTACAAAGGCTTTGAATTGGCTTTCAAATACAGAAATCCGGTTGTCGTTTTGGCAGATGGTGTTTTGGGTCAAATGATGGAGCCGGTCGTCTTTCCGAAAAATGCCGTTGAGCCTGTTATTGATACAACTTGGGCAGTCAGCGGAAATGCCGACACACGCAAAAATTTGGTGACGTCCATCTTTTTAGATTTTAATCAGCAAGAAAAGTTTAATGACAAGCTTCAGAAAAAATACGCCGAAATTGCCGATAAAGAGCCGCTTTATGAAGAATACATGATGGATGATGCAGAAATCGTTTTGGTTTCCTACGGCATCAGCAGTCGCATTTCAAAAAGCGCAGTCGATACCGCCAGAGCAGAAGGCTTAAAAGTCGGACTATTTCGATTAATCACGTTATTTCCGTTTCCCGAAAAAGCGCTTCAAAAAATTGCGGAGCGCGACTGCACATTTGTTGCTGTTGAAATGAGTGTCGGTCAAATGCGTGAGGATTTGATGCTTGCGATTCGCTGCAAGCGTCCTGTTGAGTTGGTGAACCGTCTCGGCGGCAATATTATTGAAATGGGCAAAGTCATGGACAAGATTCACGAAATTGCCGAATATAGGAAGGTGTAAATATGGCAGGTGAAATTAAGAAAAATGTTTCCGAAAAAGTCTTTAAAAGACCGGACAGTTTGAATGCCGTTTATACAAGAAAAGGCGGCGCTGCACCGACGGCAACACATTACTGTTCGGGATGCGGTCACGGCGTCATTCATAAACTGATGGGTGAAGCGATTGACGAACTCGGAATTCAAGACCGCTGCGTTTTGATCAGCCCGGTCGGCTGCTCTGTTTTTGCTTACTATTATTTTGATGTCGGCAACGTTCAAACCGCTCATGGTCGTGCGCCTGCTGTCGGTACAGGCATTTCCCGTGCTGAAAATCAGGCAATTGTCATGTCTTATCAAGGCGACGGTGATTTGGCATCCATTGGTATGAATGAAACCATTCAAGCTGCCAATCGTGGTGAAAAGATGGCAGTCTTTTTCGTCAACAACACTGTTTACGGTATGACCGGCGGTCAAATGGCGCCGACAACGCTTGTTGGTGAAAAAACCGTGACATGCCAAG
>WRNK01000097.1 GCA_009776675.1 Methanimicrococcus sp. | reverse complement strand
CGTTTGGTGCATGGGTGTTACCTTCTTTTGTAGCAAAAGAATAGAAGATAAACACCCACTTATTTTTTTTGGAGATTATGCACTTCTCCATTGAATGCAGGAAAACAAAAAAATAAAACAAAAAAAGAAAAACAAAAAAATAAAACAAAAAAAGAAAAACAAAAAAAGAAAAAGTGATCGAAATCACTTTTAGTAGTTTGTTATTTTTTCTTTAACATAAAGCGGTTTTTCTGTTATTGCCATATAATAGCGTGTGATCCAAACAGTTGAAACTACTGCAAGAATCAGACTGAGTATCGAACCCAAAAAAGAAATGATGAGCCCAACTATTCCGATAACTGTCGAAACAAAGAATATAATGAAGAAGTAGACAATGATAAACAAGAGTATTTGGGATGTTTTTTCTTTCAGAAGGGAAACGGACCTTTTATAGCTGCGAATAACGGAAAGATCATCAGCCACCGTATTGTAACTGACAAAGAAGAAAAGCACAGACACAATAACTTCATAAATGAGGGTTAAAATCACACCAATCAATATTGGCAAGGGAAACATGAGATAAAATTCGACAATGCTGCGATTTACTAAATCAGAAACAGGAAGAATGAAATTGTACATGGCATAAAATGCCGGAATCCAAAAAATTAAAGCAGCGGCTTGTATCAATAAGTTGATAATGCTGATTGAAAACATACGGCTGAGAAATTTTTTGCCATAAAGCGTAAAATGGTCCAAAGTGGTTTTACCCGTTGAAGTCGCTTCCATTGCCATACCGATTTGTCCGCCGGTAAGGTATGCAGAAGCAAGTAAAACAAAAAGAATGAAGCAAAGAGTGGCAAGGAGAAAGATGAGCACTCCTCCTATTTCTGTAAGCTCAAACACATAAAAAGACACTAGAATTGCAGCTATATAGACAAGAAGAGGAATAAGCATAATAAAACTCATAACAATTGCGGGACCAAACAATACCAGATTATTTTGTACAGTTTTTAATCCGTTTGAAAGAACATCTGTAATACTTTCCATAAAATTAAAACCTCCATATAATTTTAATTAAAAACGATTTAACCTATAAAATCATTTATTGTGAATAAAATGATGATGATTATATATAAATATATAAGCCAATCATAGAAAAAAATCACACATGGAAAGACAAATTAAAAATAAATCAAAAAAAAAACAAAAAAAAGAAAAAGTGATCGAAATCACTTTTTAGTAATTTGTTATTTTTTCTTCAACATAAAGCGGTTTTTCTGTTATTGACATGTAAAAGCGTGCTATCCAAACGGTAAAAAGAGTTGAAAAAATTGTTCCGATAACTAAACCGACAAGTAACCCTAAAATCGTACTGAATATTGGAACGATGGTTGCAAAAATCGGGACAATAATAGATAGAATACCTAAAATAAACCCGATAATGAACATAAAAATCACCAATGCAATGAGTACAAAAAAGAAAGTGATGAGTGTAACGATGATAAGGACACCAATAAACAGAAGCACTTGAAAGAACTTTGCTTTCAGAAGGGAAAGGGAGTTTTTAAAGCTGCCAATAACAGAAAGATCATCAATAACAATATTGTAGCCGACAAAGAAGAAAAGCACAAACACAATAAATTCATAAATAATGGTTAAAATGAAACCAATCGCTATTGGAATGATTAACGTGGCAAACAATGCGAAAAGGCTATCAGCAAATGCGAGAATTTCTTCGGGAGAACCTCCCATATTCATGACAGTGTCTGACAGACCAGAATTATAAATGACGTAAAGTACCGGAATCCAAAAAATTAAAGCGACGGCTTGGATCAAGCCTAAGATAATATTTGCCATAAGCATGCGTCCAAAATATCGGTTTCCGTAAGACGTTAAATGATTCATAGAAGTTTTGCCTGTTGAAATGGCTTCTTTTGACATGCCGATGTGTCCGGTAGTGATGTATGTGGAAATAATGAAAACAAGAAGAGTTGAACAAAAATAGAGTATTATCCAAATATTTCCAAGATAAGCGAAAGAGATGTTACGTACCGCTTGCGAGATTAATCCAATGAGTATTAAGATAAGTGCAGGGACAAACAATACCTTATTATTTTTGATACTTTTTAATCCGTTTACAAGCACATTCGTGATATTTTCCATAATTACAGCCTCCATATAATTTTAACTAAAAATGATTTTACCAATAAAACCATTTATTGAAAATAAAATGGAAACGATTGTATATAAGTGTACGTCATTCATTTGAAACAAATCAAATGTGGTAACGCAAAATTAAAAAAAATCAAATGTGGAAACACAAATAAAAAAACAATAAAAAATAAATCATAAAGATCGACATCAAAACAAAATTAAATTTTTTCTAACGAGGCCCTTTTTTCTAAAACTATATAAAAGCGGGTAATCCACACATTCGTGACGGAAATGAAAAGAATGGAAAACATGATGTTGGCTAAAATCATAAAAAACGGACGAATAGAGCTTGACGGGGTATAAAGAATCAAAAGGCCTGTCAAAATACTCGGGATCAAACTAAAAATCAGCATTATTAAAACGAAGGATGAAATTTGAATCGGCTTTTTTCGGAGATAGGAAAAGGACTTGCGGTAACTTTTGTAAACAGATGAATGATCAATGACGATGATATATGAAATGAAATAAAACATAAATGAAATCAAAACGAAATAAAGTGTTGTCAAAATTAAAGAAATCAAAGCCGGCACCGCTAAAATATCGAACAGCGGCAGCAAGGAAGCCGGATCGGTTTGAAGGGCATTCATCACATCGACCATCGCGTAATCTGAACCGGTAAAGCGTTGAATCACCGGCGTCCAAAAGAAAGCAGACAGACCTCGAATCATTGTAATTAAAACCGAAGCAATCACCAATTTTAAAGTATATTTTTTGCCGTAATAAAGCAAATAATTCAAATCTGTGCTGTCGAATTCAATCACATCTTTTGTCATACCGATGGTTCCGGCGGTTGTAAATGCTGAAAAAAAGGCTGAGCCGATAACAAAAATTATACTAAGAAGTGTTAAAACGATGTATCCGAATCCGTAATAAAGAGCCAAATAAGAGAGAGCTGCAAAAAAAACACCCAAAGTATATGTCGCGGTATAGTAAATACAATTTGGAACAAACAAAACAGGATGTTCTTTCAAATGCTTTAAACTTCCGGCAAATATTTTCAAAGCATTTTCCATGACAACATCCTCACAAAGAAAAGTAATAAAATGAATAACGTGTTTAAATATAAAACATCATTCAAAAGCAAAAAACAAAAAGGAAAAAACAAAAAAACCAAGCAGGAACAATCATGGAACAGATTTATGTTGTCTCTCATTGCCTTTTAAATCCGGCAGCCCGTGTCAAAGGGATTAAACAGCCAACACCGATAGATACAAAAAACAAAAAGATCATCCAATTGCCTTGCCCCGAAACAATTTATTTTGGAATCAACCGCCGCGAAAATACAAAAGACCAATTTGATTTTCCAAAATACCGTCGCTTTTGCCAAAAATTGTTCCAGCCATATGCGGATATGATTGAAATGCTTCAAAAAGAAGGACATACGATTATCATCATAGGGATTCCCAAAAGTCCTTCATGCGGCGTATTGACAACAACCGTCAGCGGTAAAGCCGAAAAAACCGCAAGCGCAGAAAAAGAACAAGAGAAAGGACAAGTGAAAGGACAAGAAAAAGAACAAGAGAAAGGGCAAGAAAAAGAAAAAAACCCACCATCCACTCATGAAATTATAAGCGGAAAGGGCATTTTCATTGAAGAAATTGAAAAAGAATTGAAACGTCGGCAGATAGCGTATGAAATTCAGGAATAATCGTTTCCGGATTATGAAAAAACGAAATATCATTTTTCGACCACATCAATAAAAATTGGGGTACCATTTTCCCCAAAATCTTCAAACACCTTTAAAGAAAAATGTACCCCATTTTTTAACAGCTTCAAAAAACCGATATTTCGAGTTTTAACAAGAAAAAATAAAATCCTTAATACCTTTTCCTCAAAAACATCCAAACCCCCTCAAATTTTGATTTCAGCAGCGTAGCGGATGAAAGCAAAATTTGAGCGTTTTCAAAAAAAAATATTGATGCTATGATTGCTGCCACCGCTTTTTCTGTTTCTGTTTCTATGATTTCTGACACCGCCTTTGCTGTTTCTGTTTCTATGATTTCTGCCGCCACCTTGCTGTTTTTGTTTCTATGATTACTGCCGCCGCCTATCACTTAAAACAAAAAACGGCTTCATATTCTTCTTATTTATTTTTCTGAGTACGAAGCCGTTCGATTCAGCCGCCTTGGGGCGACTGATCGAACGGGTGGTTGATTCGGGTTTCATGATGATCAAAAAACGGAATGTCGTTTTGTATCAAGTCAATCGGATACGAAATATCATTTTTCGATCACATCAATAAAAATGGGGGTACCCTTTTCCCCAAATCTTCAAACAGCTTTGGGAAAAAATGTACCCCATATTTTAACAGCTTCAAAAAACCGATATTTCGGGTTTTAACGAGAAAAAATAAAATCCTTAATACCTTGTCCTCAAAAACATCCAAACCCCCTCAAACTTTGATTTCAGCAGCGTAGCGGATGAGAGCAAAATATGAGCGTTTTCAAAAAAATATTGTTTCTACGGTTACTACTGTCTCCGCATTTTATGATGCGGTTGTTTTCGGCTTCTGTCATTGTTTTTTTGAAAAATTGAAATTGTCTTCCATCTTTTTTTTTAAAAAATTGGAATTGCTTTATATCCTTTTCGTTTTGAAAAATTTGAAAGCAGTTATATCAAAACACGTTGATGTTGAAAAACATGATAAAAACGGATATAAAACTCAAAGACTTACCTCATAACGAAAGACCGCGCGAAAAACTGATGAAAATGGGTCCTGAATCCCTTTCAGAAGCCGAGCTTTTAGCCAACATCCTTCAAACAGGGACGCACGGCATGAATGTTGTTGTCTTATGCCAACGCATTTTTGCGGAAATGTCACTCAAAAAACTTAGCCGGCGTTCTGTTTCGGAATTGACGAAAATCCCCGGAATCGGTCCGACAAAAGCCTGCCAAATTGTTTCTTTGTTTGAATTGTCCAGAAGGCTTGAAACATATACCGAAGGACCAAAATTTAAAATAAAAACGCCGGAAGACATTTATCAATTTATTTATCCGAAAATTCGAGAAGAAAAGAAAGAAAAATTCATCATATTGTGCTTGGATTCAAAACACCAAGTCATTTTTGAACAAATCGTTTTTATCGGCAGTTTAGATATCAGTATCGTTCATCCGAGGGAAATTTTTAAAACGGCGCTTTTAGAATCAGCCGCCGCCATCATTCTTGTCCATAACCATCCGTCCGGCGACCCGACACCCAGCAAGGAAGATATTGAAATCACAAAACGTTTGGTTGACAGCGGAAAACTGATCGGAATATCTATTCTAGATCATATCATCATAGGAGATGGCAATTTTATCAGTTTAAAACAAG
>WRNK01000096.1 GCA_009776675.1 Methanimicrococcus sp. | reverse complement strand
CAAGACAAGGGCTTCTTATCGTTCCGCCGCGTTTCATTGACGGAACTGTAAACGATTCAAGAGAACGGCGTTATATGTTGGTTGTCGATTGTTTTGAGTCGGATGATGGTACAAAAATAATTTCTCTTGTCAATTTAACAAAATATGAAGGGAAAGCCGGCCGTATATTCAGAAGTGACTATGTTTTGATAACGCGTCATAATCCACCCTTCCCTAAAATTTCTTTTGCAAAAACAGAGGGTATCTACAATCTTGAATATTTTACAGACTTGGACAAGTTGCTGCTTGCCGACGGGCAGCTATTGCACGAAATTGATTTCAATGACGTTATTGAAGAATTGGAATCGCCGAAAATTGTAAGTTTTTCAGAGCAGGAAATCCGAAAGGTGAACCGTTCCTTGATATAAGGCACGGTCGACTTTCATCTGCTTTATTTCTTTTCATTTCATTGATTATGCCTTTTTAATCAATTTCATTTATTTCATTTCATTGATTATGTCTTTTTAATCAATTTTCATTTCATTGATTATGGCCTTTTTAATCAATTTCATTTCATTGATTATGTCTTTTTAATCAATATTCTTCTTAAAATATCAATTGTTCCTGCGGTTTTGTCGGCAATACCGCCGATGTTGTCTACCATGCGCGAGGCGTGATAGACGCATGAGCCGCCGATTTCTTCTTCGTGGTCAAAAATGTTTTTAAGAACTCTAATCTCAAAAATGTCGACATCATATTCGTTTTTCTCAATTTCCGGAATTTTTTCAATTGTTTTCTTAATCGCACGGCTGCTGTATGATGTGGCTTCCAGGTTTTCCATATCTGCCAAGACTTTTTCATACCCTCTGATGCATTTTAATGTCATTTGCATCAATTCCCGAAAATCTTCTTTAATTTCATCCGGCAGTGTGCTGTCACGCACTGTCATCCAATGCGCTGCATTTTGTGCCAAATTTGCGATATTGTCTTGAGATTTTAAAAAAGACATTAAATCGTTTGTGTCGAGTTGTATGACAACAGAATTCGGCAAGACTGTTTGAAATTGTTGTTTCATTTTGTCTGCTTCAAATTCCAAATCATTAATTTTATCACAAAGTATTCTGGTTTGCTCAAAATCGCCGGCTAAATATGCATCCAACATCAAAGATAATGTGTCTACGGATTCAATCACTTTTTTGGCGTGCTGTCCTAAAGCGTCCATTGGGGAATCCATAAAGATGTTTAAAATTGTTCTGATATATCTGCGCGGCATTTTATTCCTATCCTTCGTCAAAAGTCTTCCTTGAATTTGTTGTTGATTAAAGAATGAAAAAATATATGAAAACATTTTTCAATGTTTCATTTTTCATTTGAAGTTGAACAACTTTCAAATTTTTAATATTTAATTGTTTTCTGTCTATATCATTTTGTCTGTGTCGTTTTCTTATGGCATTTTGTCGATATCATTCGCTCATATCATTTCATGCCATTTTGTCTTTGTCTTCCTCATTTTATCCGAGGAAGAATTGTGCCAAACCGAGGAAAACGATTCCTGCCGTTAAAGCCGAGGCCGGAACTGTAATGATCCAAGAAACGATGATATTTTTAATGACTTTTAAGTTGACTCGGGACAAACCACCTGCAAGTCCGACACCGATCACGGCACCGACAAGGGTATGTGTTGTCGAAATCGGGAGTGCATAAGCGCTGTGCGCTAAAACAACAGTTGCGGTTGCAAGTTCTGCAGAAAATCCTCTGGTTGGCGTCAATTCCGTGATTTTGTGACCAACCGTATTAATCACTTTGTATCCCCATGTCGATAAACCGAAAACAATGCCGATACCGCCAAGAAGCAAGAGAGAATTGATTAAATCGAGTCCGAGAACACCTGAAAAACCATTTGTTTCAAAAACAGCATAAAGCGGGCCGATAGCATTTGCAACATCGTTTGAACCGTGAGCAAATGCAACATAACAAGCTGTTATGATTTGAAGAACAATAAACCGCTGTTCAACTTTCGAAACATTTTCAGCTTTTGACAAAAATTGCCGCCGTATGATATGAAATACGATAAAAGCCAAAATGCCTCCAAGCAGCGGAGAAACCAGCCAACTTAGAATAATCTGTACTATCACAATCCATTGAATCACAGAAAAGGGTATAAAACCATAATAAACACAAATAAGCCCAAAACCTAAAACGGATCCGACAATTGAATGTGTTGTTGAAACAGGCAAATTATAAAAAGTTGCAAACGTAATCCAAAAACCGGATGCTAAAACGGCAGCCAGCATGCCGACAGCGACAATATCAGGATTAATTTGTATAATTAAATCGATCGGCACAATCCCTTTTGCGATTTTTCCGGTCACTTTCCCGCCGAAAAGGACAGCACCCGCCAATTCAAAAATCGCGGCTAAAATAATCACTTTCTTAATGGTCAAAGCTTTTGATCCGACAGAGGTCCCCATAGCGTTTGCCAGGTCATTTGCACCGATATTCCATGCCATGTAAAATCCGGCAAGAATTAAGGCAATGCCAAGTATCATATCCATTTGTTTACCTCTCAAAATGATCTTGTATCAAAGAATACATTAAAATGATGTAAAAGATTTCAGAGAGTTATAAACCTTATTTACATAAAATATATAGTCTATATATCGTGTTTCCCCAAAAAATTAAGTTGTTGTAAATTTATAATTTATAAAGGTCAAAATGTCTCAAAAAAATGTGATTCTAATCGGCATGCCCGGTTCCGGTAAGAGTACTTCCGGTGTTCTTTTGGCAAAATCTTTGGGTTTTTCTTTTGTCGATACGGATCTTCTTATTCAACAGCATGAGGGTATGCTGCTTCAAGATCTCATCTCTCAAAAAGGTTTTTTGGGATTTGTCCAAGCGGAAGAAGAAATTGTTTCAAATTTAAATGCCCAAAGGAGTGTCATTTCGACCGGCGGCAGTGTTATTTACAGTTCAAAATCCATGTCTCATCTTCGCGATATCGGGATGATTGTTTATCTTCAAGTTTCATTTGGTGAAATCGTAAGCCGCATTCAAAATATTTCAACGCGCGGCATTGCGTTAAAAGACGGGCAAAGTCTGGAAAATCTCTTTAATGAACGTTTGCCGCTTTATGAAAAATATACAGATATAACAATATCAGGCGACGGCAAATCTATAGAAGAAGTTGTCACGGAAATCATGGAAAAGATTAAACCCAAGATCGATTCATGAAAATAAAAAAAATGAATTATTCTTTAAAACCAATCGCTGCATAACCGACAACCGGTCTGCCGTCATTTGAAACATCTCCGCTGGTCGTGTATTCTAAAAATGCGGCATGTAATCCGATTTCTTTTGAAATTTCCATCAAAACGGCAATTGAAGCAAAACCACAAACTGAGACGTCATTTACTTCTATGAATTCGTAAAAATCATCCACATTCAGTGTTTTTATTTTTTCAATCACATAACCGTCAATTTTTTTGGCATATTCATGTGGAACATAATGCGAAAAATCGCTGGAAGCAATAATGCCGACTCTTAATTTTTCCGGATTTGTATTTTCTTTTTGAAGGAGCGGAATCAAAACATGTGCAATTTCTTTTGCCGTTTTTTTCCGATGATCGCCGATGCAAATCGCTAATATTTTAAACGGTTTATTTTTCATTTTTTGCTGAAGAAACGGCAGAATCACTTCAATGGAATGCTCTCTCAAATGAGCTTTTTCATCAGGCGTTATGATCGTGTTTTCAAAATAATGCAAAAGTGTTTGATCCGTTTCAATTTTCCCAAGAGGCGTTTGCCAAGAATCCACGGATATCGCAACAGCCTTTCCAAGTCCCGTATGATTCGGACATAAAATGATGTAAGTCTCGGCTTCTTTAATTGAATCAATTGCTTTTGCCGCAGTTTTTCCGGAATAAACATGTCCGGCATGCGGACAAACAACACCATTCATTTGGTTTGTTTGATTTGTTTGGTTTGCTTGATTTGTTTGGTTTGTTTGATTTGTTTGGTTTGCTTGATTTGTTTGGCTCGATTTTGCTTTTTCAAAGAGCAGATCAACTCCTTTTGCCAAAGTTGCCGGATCGGCATTATAAAATTGTCCTGCAACGCACGCAAGTCTCATGGTCATTCCTCATCGATTTTATTTCTCTTAATCATTACCGACTTTATTTCTTTTAATCATCGCTGATCTCATTTTTTCTTAATCTTCATCAATTTTATTTCTCTTAATCATTGCCGATTTCGTTTTTTAGTCATCGTCTGCCTTACTTTTTCTTAAGTTAAATCCGACGCCATACTCTTCTTTGACTTCTTTATCTGTCAAAATTCGACAGCCGTTTCGCTCCAATAATTCTGTCAAAAATCGGCGTGATTCGCTTTTCATTGATTTTTTGTCAAAGAAAGCTGTTTTTGTTCCCGTTTTTTCAAAAGCTTGCAGGATAACATCTTCTGTTAATGTTTCTAATTGGTATTTTGGAAACATATGCCCAAAAGCGATGCGTGTTCGGAATATGTTCACCGTTTGGCGCTCGCCGTAATGGCTTCCGCCAAAACTGACGGCAACAATTTGATCGGTCTGCAATTCTTTTTCTTTCAAATTTCGATCATCGTCACTGTCCTTTTCAGAATCTGCGAGTGAAAGAACAGCACGAGCCAAAACAAACCCTGCAGCCTTATCCCGCCACTCCGGCTCAGCGCTTCCAATTTCAATAAACAGCGATGGGACAGACAAACGCGTCGGTCCGTGATGTGTGACTTCAAAAGTCACATCATATTCGGGAACATTGTTTTTTTGCCGATCCATATGAAGAAGCAGTTTTTTCATTTCAAGCGGCGCCGGCACATTTAATTCATGCGGATAACCGCCGTATAAAGCTTCTAAACAGTTTCCTGTCGGGTGTACAGTTAACGATTTCATTTCACTTTTGCTTTTGTGTTTTGAAAGGAACACAATCAAATCGCTTTCAAATCCCATAAAAGAGAGTCTTTTATCAATTTCATCTTGGAAAAGAAGCCTGCCGTCCAGCGTAAAAAGACGAAACAGAACATCGTTTTTTTTGAATTCATAAATTTCCGTTAAAATATTGGGATATGTTTCATCCGGATAAATTTCCGAATGTGTCGCCGGATACAATTTCAAAGCTTCGGTCATTTTTTCAGATGTCGGCGGGTCTATTTTTGACCAATCGTTTATTTCAAGAAGCCTGTCTCTGATATTGATGCCGGCATCGTCTTGAAGAGAACAAATCAATGAAATCATTTTAAGAGTCATAAAAATCACAAAAAACAAAAAATGAATTGAGAAAAATCATAAAAATTAAGGAACGACAATTGTTCCGGCACATTCTTTTTGAGGACTTTTTTCTTCGCCTTCTACAATTTTAATCAATATTTCTGGATTTCTGCCATCCAAAACAATTGTTCGAATGCCGCTTCTTTCAATGACTTTGCAAGCAATGGGATCAATTGGTGATTTTGAACCGGCTTTTAATGATGTTGCGGCGGCAAGGGCTGCCAATTCT
>WRNK01000095.1 GCA_009776675.1 Methanimicrococcus sp. | reverse complement strand
ACTCGGCAAGGACCGGATTTACATTCATTGCAGCCTTTGCGGCAGCAGCGGCAGCCGAAGCAGAAGAAGCCGTTTTAGCCGGACTTTTTGAACACGAATCTCGCGCCCGCATGATCAAAATGCTTTCCGAAGTCAACTTAAAATTATCCGATATCGGGCAACGCTATATCACCGGCAACAAAAAGAAAATTGATGTTCGGGGACCGATGTTTACAACCGTTCAGTTTAAAATTGAAAAGTAAAAAATGCTTTGATTTTTCTTTTCTTTTTTCAGCCCGATATACAATTTTGTATCAAAACCTATAAAAAAGAACAAATAATTTATATTCTATTTCCATATATACTCTAATTCATATTACAAAAAACATTTTTCAAATCATTAATTTATGAATTTCACACATTCATTCAAAGGCGAGAAAACATGCGTACTGAATTGACTTCCTTCTTTGGACTGGACATTTATACCGTCAACGGTATCTATGTCGGAAAAGTTGTCGACTTAATTATTGACGTCGAAAGCCAATCTGTTTCCGGATTGATTGCAAACCATGTTAACACTGATGTTTTTGATGTTACCGGCGATGGTATTATCATTCCATACCGTTGGGTTGTCACGGCATCAGATATTGTTTTAATCCGCGATGTTATTCGCAGATTCCAAAAGAAATCGGACGATTAAACCCCATCCGATTTTACTTTTTTATTTTTTTCTCCATTATTTGCTAATCTTTCTTTTCTATTCGTTTTCTTTCCGATTTCGTTTTTCTTTTCCATTTTGTTTTTCTTTTCTGTTTTGTTTTTCTTTTCCTTCTTTTTTTTCATTTCGTTTTTTCTTTTCTCATTGAGTTGCAAAACAGAATAATTTATAATCTTTAAAAGGCTCTCATGTTAAAATTTAATATGTTTTTTATCAAATAAGATCGGCATTTTTAATGCTTGGTTTATAAATTTTGGAAGTTTTTCGATGACCGCCGAGAATATTGAGAGAATTAAACAAAATGTGGACGAAATTGTTACAGAAGAAGAGTTTGGTGAGCTTTTTAAAAAAAATCCTGCCCCGAAAGTTTACGTTGGTTATGAACCCAGCGGCCGAATTCATTTGGGTCATGTATTGACTGTCAATAAATTGCTGGATTGTCAAAAAGCCGGCTGCCAAGTCACTGTTTTATTGGCAGATGTTCACGCTTATTTGAACAAAAAAGGAACTTTTGAAGAAGTTCAAAAAATTGCGGATTACAACAAACGCTGCTTTATTGCACTCGGTTTAAGCGAAGAAAAAACCAGATTCGTCTTGGGCTCCAGCTACCAACTTACTCCGGACTACCAGTTAAATGTCTTGAAAATGGCTCGTTCCGCCACATTAAACCGCACCACGCGCAGTATGGATGAAGTCGGGCGCGCCATGGACAATCCGATGGTTTCTCAGTTAATCTATCCGCTCATGCAATCCATTGACATCGCTCTTTTGGATATCGATATCGCTATTGGTGGAATGGACCAGCGTAAAATTCACATGTTGGCTCGCGAACAGTTAAAAGAACTGGGATTTAAAACACCGGTTTGTATTCACACACCGATTCTTTTGGGTTTTGACGGCAATAAAATGTCCTCCTCTAATGATAATTTCATTTCCGTGGATGATACGGCTTCTGATGTCGAAAATAAACTCAAAAAAGCCTACTGCAAGCAGGGCGATATTGAACAAAATCCGGTCTTGGAACTTTTCAAATATCATATTTTTCCACGTTACGAATCCATTACCATCGAAAAACCGGAAAAATTCGGCGGCAACGTGACTTACAATTCTTACAAAGAAATCGAAACCGCTTTTGCGGAGGGAAAGCTTCACCCACTTGACTTAAAAGCCGCTTGTGCCAAATATTTGAATGATATTTTGGAACCGGTCCGAAAAGTTTTGCTTTAATTTTTCATTTTTCAACCTCTCTTTTAACTTTTTATTTTTTTACCACTCTTTCAATTTTTTATTTTTTCCCTCTCTTTTAATTTTTTATTTTTCAATTATTTCATTTTTTTATTTTTCAATTTTACAATTTATCTCTCCCATCTTGTCTCTCTTACACGTCACTATTTTTTGTGACGCTCGAATGAACCTGTTTTTAAAATTTAAACCGAAAAATTAAAAAAAACTTAAAAATTTAGAAAAAATCAAAAATAGGTGAAAGTATAATTACTCTTATATCTTTGAAATGAATAAAAGAAATAATTAAAGGTGCATTTATGATTTACACATATCAGGATGGAACAGAACTTCAGGTCCAGCGGGATTTTATTCAAGACCTCAGAAACTATATAGAATGTCTTGAAAAGGTTCTGCCTCTTGAAAATGACATCATTGAACTCAAAGATCAAGAGAGAGAGCAGACCACAATTTATGAACGAAAAGTATTGGTTTTGAGCAGTTTTAAAGATACTTTACACAGATATGTGCCGGTAAACCGCGATGCTGAAGAAGCTCAAATCTTAGAGCCATGCGTGAATGAAATTTATAATGTTTGTGATAAATTCATTCGAAGAACACGCGAAGACTATGAAAATGAAATGGCTCGTATTAAAAAAGAAACCGGTTCTCAAATTAAGCACAAAGAAAGCGAGATCATTAAAACTTTAAACCCCTTTTTAATTTCCAGCGTTTATGGAGCCAAACGCATTTATGACATTTCTCATTCAGAACAGGGACTCGCCGGAACACTTTATTGTTATTCCTCTGGTCTCCAATTTAATTATAAGCTGAATTTTTCGGATGACAAACTGACGGTTCAAAAGTTAATCGGCGACTTGAATATGCCGCACATGACAAAAACCGGTTTGTTTACAAAAGAGCAAAAGCCCCGCATGATTAATCTTTCTGATTTCATCGTTTTAACGATTCAATACGACGATTTGTATAACTTCTCTTTGGATGTTGAAAACAAGAAAAGAATCATTCGCATTGTCCGCAAAAACGGCAATTTCTCAATCATAGATGACGGTCAAGATATTACGGCCGACGCTGATTTATCCGGTCTGATTGAAGATGCCGAACTTCAGAAAATTCCCAAAAAAATCATTGAATACATCCGCAAGAGCGTTTCTTCTTTTGACCTCAAAGAAATTTTAATCGACGATGAGGACGCCGTTTCCAACAATTCCGTTTTCGACAGCATGAAGATCATTGCCGGGCAATACGGTGTCATTGTTGCCGAATGCATACGCCGAAGCTCCATTAAAACTGAAATTTCTATTAAAGTGCAGATGGATGACGGAGCACGAAATGAAAAATACATTTCTAAAGAGGAACTTTATTCGTCTTTGGCAAATATCGGTGGCGAAGGACTTGAAATTGCCAGCATTATCGGTGCGGATCCGAAGGAAAAATCGAAAGCGAACAACAAATATTTCATTGTTTAACGACTTTTCGATTTTTTTAAATTTTTATTTTGAAAAATGTTTTATCCATCTTATTTAATTTTCAGGTTTAAAGATGACAGAGCCGTTTGATCCAAACAATGATCCAAAAAGAACCAACGATCCAAAAAAGGTTAATGATTCAAAAAAGGACTATGATTCAAAAAAGGTCAATGATTCAGAAAATGAACTCACAAGAGTCAATGAACCAACAAAAGCTGATGAAGAAAAGGCTGAACCAAATACGGTTTTTGAAGGCGGCGTGAATGAACGTATCCAGTTCAGTTATTCTCCCGAAACGATTTCTATAGATGAATTAATGCAGCGGCAAGGTTATGCCAAAGCCGGCGCTCACTCTGCCGTCAAAACATGTTCCTGGCTGAAAAATTCCATGAACGGTGAAGGCGTTTGTTATAAATCTTCTTTTTACGGGGTTGTTTCTCATTGCTGTCTTCAAATGACACCGACACTGTCATGTAATCAGGAATGTATTTTTTGCTGGCGACCGACAGAGGTGGCTGCCAAAGCGCCTGAAAAATGGGATCCGCCTGAAAAAATTGTTGAAGAAAGCATTAAGGCGCAAAGAAAGCTTATTACGGGATTTGGCGGCTCTCCAAAGACTGTCACAGAAAATTATGACGAAGCTAAAAACCCGTCAAACGTTGCGATTTCTCTTTCCGGCGAGCCGACATTTTATCCTTATTTGCCGGAACTCATTTTCGCTTATGAAAAACAGAATATGACTGTTTTTGTTGTTTCAAACGGCACAAATCCTGAAATGCTTCGCCGCATTTATCCGACACAATTGTATATGAGTTTAGATGCGGTTGATTTGGAAATGTACAACCGTGTTTGCCGCCCGAAAAATCCGCATTTGTGGGACAAAATTTTAGAATCTTTGCATGTTCTCAAAGAAAAGAATGAGCAAGGCGTCCGAACAGTTATTCGGATTACGGCGGTTACAGGCTGGAATATGGAAGATCCGAAGGGTTTTGCCCGGTTGCTTCAAATCGCAGAGCCGGATTTTGTTGAAGTGAAGTCCTACATGCATGTCGGTTTTTCCAGGTTGCGCTTGTCGCGGCAAAATATGGTTGAACAAGAGGAAATTCGACGTTTTTCAAACGAGATTGCAGAACACGCCGGCTATAAATTTGCAGGCGAATCCGAACCAAGCCGGGTCGTCGTTTTGTCAAAGAATGGGAAATTATCAAAAGCTGTTAAAAAATTTTAAATGGTTTAATCTTATCTCCTAAAATTTACATTTTAATATAATTTTTAATACATGGTGCTTCTTAAAAGGGTATAAACACAATCCCATTTTTAAAAATATAATCTTATTATGGTTCTATTATTTATTAATTATGATATCAGGTTAATTTGTATTCAGATTTGTTATCATCACTCTTTCGACAAAACTTTTGAATTTTTTGACTTGATTTTACATTTGTATCCAAACCCCAACCTTTTGACACATACGCTTTTTGAGGGTTTATATCCAAACCTGATGTTAAAAAGTTTATTAAATAGTCAATGTGTTACTTGAATTTCACGACATTCAGGCTGTTTCAAAACATGCCGAATAAATTTATAAATTTTTAAAATCTAAAAACACAAAAATCTGTCCTCATAAATCAAAATCATATGCGAAGGAGAATGTGCACATGCCAAAAATTATCATTTATACAACCGATGTCTGCCCGAAATGCAAGATTTTAAAAGGTTATTTTCAGTCCAAAAACGTGGCTTATGAGGAGATGAATATGGGTACACCTGCCGCATTGACAGAATTGGCAATTAACAATATCTTTACAAATGTGGCGCCGGTCCTTCAAATAAATGACCGGTTTTTGACTTATGCAGAAATCTTTTCAGGAAATGCAGTCAACGAAGAGCTAATTTTACCGTTGATTTGCTGATTTGTTCATATTCATTTATACTATTATCATACGAGTAAAAGGGGAATCATTCATTATGTCAACAGAATTCAACAAAAGTTTGGATGGCAAAGAGGCACAATATGTCCAACAAACACTTGACGGCAGAACAATTTCAGTGATGCCGAAAGTCCGTACAACCAGCGGATACATGCTGGATTGGGATCGAAATGAAATCGTCCGGCAGCTTTTAAAAGAAACACCACTCGCTGAGCGTTTTTGCGGGGTTCCCGGGATTACAAAAGAAGAAGCATCCGATATCGCAAAAGATGTCGAATCTCGTNTTCGTCA
>WRNK01000094.1 GCA_009776675.1 Methanimicrococcus sp. | reverse complement strand
ATGTGTATTCCGGCAACTTTTGAAATCGGCACCACATTATCCACTTCATGCGGACAGGCAATCTGCGGTTCAATGTCTTTGGCGTCAAAATCATTCTCACGGCAATACACCGCATCCTTATCGGCGTAAGCCGGCTCAAAATCGACCATAGAGCGGTTTTGTAAAAAATCAAATGTCTTTTTATCCGGCGGCACAATTCCCGTTTTTGCACCCATTTCTATCGCCATATTGCACAGCGTCATTCTGCCGGAAACGGACAAGTCAGAAACGGCGGTTCCGTAAAACTCAACCGCTTTATAAGTGGCGCCGGAAATGCCCGTTTTGCCGATCAAATAAAGCGTCAGATCTTTGGCATAAACCCCTTTTTCGAGTGTTCCATCCACCGTCATTTTGATTGTCTCAGGAACACGAAACCACAATTTTCCGGAAGCAAAAATTTCTGCCATATCCGTTGCGCCGACGCCCGTTCCAAAGGCTCCGAAAGCACCGTATGTGCAGGAATGAGAATCCGCCCCGACAATCAATTTGCCGGGAAGTGCAAACCCCTGTTCCGGCAGAACCTGGTGGCAAACACCTTCGCCACCTTCATAAAAGTGTCGAATATTTTGCTGCATGATCCACTCGCGCGTATCTTTTTGAAGTGCAGCGGCAACCTCTGTTCCGGCGGGAACTAAATGATCAAACGGGATGACAATTTTATCGGCGTCCCAGACCTTTTCAACACCCATTTCACGAAAAGCGCGCACTGCCAAAACACTCGTTCCATCGTGTGCCATTGCATAATCAATATCCGCCATAACAAAATCATTGGCATGTGCATCATTTCCGGAGGCGCGTGTGAATATTTTTTCGCTGATTGTACTCAAATCCGTTCACCAAGTATTTTTTTGATTTCTCTTATTTCTCTTTATTCTAAAGTCAATTTATTTCATTTATAATTCTGTTTCTTGTTTTCGCTTTTTTCTTGTTTTCGCTTTTTTCTTGTTTTCGCTTTTTTCTTGTTTTCGCTTTTTTCTTGTTTTCGCTTTTTTCTTGTTTTCATGTTTTTGTTTTTCGTTTTTTTCACAAAATGGCGGCGTCATAAGACTTTATTTGATCCAATATGAATAAGCCGACTTCTGTTGTTGAAAATGTGCCGCCCAAATCGGGGGTGATTTTTTTTTCTTCGATTGCCGATTCTACTGCCTTTTCAATCAAAGCGGCTTCTTTTTTGTATCCGGCCCATTCAAACATCATTTTTAAACTCAAAATGGCTGCGATTGGATTTGCAATTCCTTTTCCGGCAATATCGGGGGCGCTGCCGTGAACAGGCTCAAAGAGGGCATATTTCTCGCCGATATTTGCACTGGGAGCAAGACCGATGCTGCCAAGCAAGACGGCGCCCAAATCGCTTAAAATGTCACCAAACAAGTTTGTTGTCACCACAACATCATATTTTTGAGGCGACATGATGAGATCGTATGCGAAAAAGTCCACCAGCTTATCCGACGGCTCGACACAACGGTCTAAAGCGATCTGTCGGCATGTTTCTAAAAACAATTTGTCTGACTTTAAAACATTGGACTTGTGAACGATGGTCAATTTATTTTTTCGGGAAGATGCCGCAGCGGATGCAAATTCGGCGATTTTTTGAGAGGCTGTTTTTGTGATGACACGCGTTGTCGTTGACCTCTCTTCTCCGATTTCTTCCAAACCGGAATACAATCCTTCCGTATTTTCCCGAACAATGATGAGGTCAACGTCTTCTTCTTTGCGATCTTGGATTTGGCATAATTTGTAAATCCCCCGAATCGGGCGAATCGGGCGGACATTTGCATAAAGGTCTAATTCCTTTCGAATTCGTAAAAGAACACTTTTGTAAGACGGATCAGAAACGGTTGTAATCGCCCCAAACAAAATCGCGTTGCACGATTTCAAAACAGCAATATCCTCATCGGTCATGGATTCTTTGGATTGTTCCCATTTCTTAAAACCGACATCTACCGGAACTTTTTCAATCATTAAGTTTCTTGTTTCATTGAAATAATCCAAAATTGAAACCGATACGGGGATGACTTCTTTGCCGATGCCGTCTCCTTCAACGATTGCGACTCTCATGAAAAATCCTCAAATAAAAAA
Source organism: Methanimicrococcus sp. (assembly GCA_009776675.1). The sequence goes on along the minus strand of WRNK01000094.1, from coordinate 3,520 downwards.
ATAAGAAAATTATCCAAATTCTCTAAACAATCCTCATTTTTCCTGCTTTTTTCGATGGGCGACAAGCCCGCCGTCGTTTAAGATTTCAAGCAAAAAGTCGGGCAATTTTTTGGTCGGGTAATCTTTTGATTGAGACGGATTGCCTTTTTGGAAAACCCGAATACAGCTGCTCTCCAAATCCACTTCAATCACGTCGCCGTCTTCTGCCTCAACGTCCGCTTCAATAATTAAAAGACCGACATTGATTGCGTTTCTAAAAAAAATGCGGGCAAAATATTTGGCAATGACACAAGAAACACCTGCATATTTTAATGCAAGGGGCGCCTGCTCGCGGGATGACCCGCAGCCGAAATTATCACCGGCAACAACGATATCTCCTTTTTGAACTTTTTTTGAAAAAGCCGGATCCAAACCTTCCATCGCATGATCCGCAAACACTTGCATATCAGTCGTTCTCAGATATTTCCCCGGAATAATCACATCGGTGTCAACGTTGTTTCCAAATTTCCAAACATTTCCTTGAAACTTCTTTTCCATGAAAGCACAAAAATACGATGTTGTTTAAAAATATTTCCTAAAGAAGAAAAAGAAAAAAGGAAAAAGAAAGGGAAAAATAAAAATAGGAGAATAAAAGGGTTGAGATCGAAATTTTATTGTTTTGTTCATTTTTCTTTAGCATAAAGCGGCTTTTCTGTTAAAACCATATAATAGCGCATGATCCAAACGACGGAAAAAGTTGCAAGAATCGTACTGAAAATTATATTTAATAATGAACTGACGATCAGCCCCAGCCCGGGAATAAATCCAAAAAGACCTGCGATTAGACCGGCGGCTGCCGAAAAAATAAATGATATGAGGAAACAGATAAAAATAAACAGAAGCATATGAAATGGTTTTACTTTCAGCAGGGAAACGGATTTTTTGTAGCTTCCAATAACGGAAAGATCATCAGCAACGATGTTGTAGCCGACAAAGAAGAAAAGCACTGACACAATCACTCTGTAAACGAGGATTAAAACCAAACCGACCGGAATTGAGATGAGCAAAACGGTTATGGCAAAAGGCGAGGTAACAAAGGGCGAGAGCATGTTTTCAAGAGAAATCATAAGGTTCGGGATATCGTAGCTGATAAGGTTATAAAAAATGGCACTGAGATTATGAAAAACGTTGTATTTAAAAAGAATATAAACCGCCGGAACCAAAAAAATTAATGCAGCGCCCTCGATTATAAGCATGATAATGTTTGCCGTAAGAATGCGTCTGAAAAACCGTTTGCCATAAAGCCAAAAATGATTCGAGCCGGTTTTGCCTGTTGCAGTTGCCTCTTTTGCCATACCGAAGTGTCCGGCATCAATGTATGCAGAAACAAAAATGAAAAGCAGAATAAAGCAAAGATAGGCGAGAATGGCAATCCAATTGTTCACCATGATTACAAAAACGGCACCAAAAACAAGAGGAAGGGTGACAAATAAGCGAAGGGTTTTTACGGCAATTGCAGGAACAAACAGCGTCGTGTTATTTTTTACCGTTTTAAACCCGTTAAAAAAAACATCTATGACACTTTCCATATAAATCACAAGTATTGCGGTGGATTAAAAACCTTTCTAAAAAAAGAAAAGAAAAAACAAATCAAAAAAAGAAAAACAAAATAAAATAAAAGTGATCGAAATCACTTTTAGTAGTTTGTTATTTTTTCTTTAACATAAAGCGGTTTTTCTGTTATTGCCATGTAAAAGCGTGTAATCCAAACGATTGTAAGAATTTCAATAACGATATGGAAAACAGCAATGAGAATCATAAGCAATATGACGATTGCAAGAGCGGAAGGGGTATCAAACACTTCGAAAACGATTGTTATAGGTATCCAAAGAATGGACGCGATTAAGCGGAGGGTGTATGAAACGATATAGAAGACAACAATAAACAAAAGCACTTGAGATGTTTTTGCTTTCAGAAGAGAAAGGGATTTTTTAAAGCCGGCGATAGTGGAAATATCATCAACAACGATGTTGTAATTGACAAAGAAGAAAAGCACATTCATAACAATTATACATATACCGATTAAAATTAAGTCAACCGTTTTTGGCGAATATAATGAGGTATTTGGGAAGTATAATAAGGCAATAAATGGGGTAGCCAACAACAATAAGATAATATTTGCCGCAAATACACGTCCGAAAAATCGCATTCCGTAAGATATAAAATGGCTCATATTGGTTTTGCCTGTAGAAGCAATCTCTTTTGCCATGCCGATTTGTCCGGCAATGGCGAATGCGCCAATAATAAAAATAATAAAGAAAACATAAGCAAATACCAGCCAAATTTTGTTAAGAGACGGGAAAAAAAAGTTGGCAGAGAATGCAAAAGCGATGCTGCCGATTAATATAATTATTACGAAGGCAAACGGGGGAACAAACAATATTGTATTATTTTTGAGACTTTTTAATCCGTTTAAAAGAACATACGCGATACTTTCCATAATATCAAATCCATCAAATGATTTAAACGAATCTCGATTTTATCAATCATCTGCAATGAATAGAATGGAAACGGTTGTATATAAATTAAGCCAACCATAGAAAAAAATCAAATGCGGAAAAAACAAAATAAAAAAAGAAAAGAAAAGGTGATCGAAACCACTTTTATTAGTTTGTTATTTTTTCTTTAACATAAAGCGGTTTTTCGGTTATTGCCATGTAAAAGCGTGTAATCCAAACAACTGTAAGAATTTCAAGAATTATGCTGAAAGCAACCAGAAGAATCACATACAGCAAGTAACCGATGACTAAAAAGGCAATGGAAAGATACGCTCCAAAAAAGATTAACATCATTATAGGCATCAAAAAAACGGACATGATGGAACTGAGGATCATTGAAGCGATATAGAGGACAACAATAAACAAAAGCACTTGAGATGTTTTTGCTTTCAGAAGAGAAAGGGATTTTTTAAAGCTGTCAATCGCGGAAATATCGTCAACAATGATATTGTAATTGACAAAGAAGAAAAGCACATACACAACAATTGCATAAATAATGGTTAAAATGCAACCAATCATTATTGTCAAGAATAACGAGGGAAGAAGTGAGATAAGGACATAATCATCTATGAAACCGTCGGTAATCAAACCTGAATTATAAATGACATAAAATGTCGGAATCCAAAAAATTAAAGTGACGGCTTGAATCAACGCTAAAATGATGTTTGCCGCAAATACGCGTCCGAAAAATCGTTTCCCGTAAGACATAAAGTGGTTCCAACCGGTTTTGCCTGTTGAAGCCACCTCTTTTGCCATGCCGATTTGCCCGGCAGTGGTGAATACACCCATAATGAAAACAAGAAGAACAAAACAAAGATAAGCAAGAACAATTATCCAAATATTTTCAAAAGATTGTAAAAAAATGGAAGAAAATCCAATAACAATGCCGCCGATTATTGCAATGGCAATTAAAATAGTCATTGGGACAAACAATATTGTATTATTTTTGATACTTTTTAATCCGTTTGAAAAAACGTCTGTGA
>WRNK01000093.1 GCA_009776675.1 Methanimicrococcus sp. | reverse complement strand
CCAAATGATTGGAATTTCGTGTCAATATGATTTGGAATTGGTTGGTCACTTCAGGAATTTTGGAAATGACGTCTTGAATTTGTGTCGGAAAAACATTAATGCCGCGAACGATAATCATGTCGTCCACCCGACCGAGCATTCTGGAAATATGGGTTGAGGTACGACCGCATTCACACTCGGTTCCCATAAATTTAGTGATATCACCCGTTCGATAACGAATGTTAATGAATCCTTCTTTTGTCAAAGACGTTAAAACAAGCTCGCCTTTTTCACCTTCAGACACTTGCTCGCCATTTTTATCCAGCACTTCAACAATGTGATGATCATCCCAAATGTGAAGGCCGTTTTGCTCCGTACATTCAAAAGCAATTCCGGGACCAAACAATTCAGATAAGCCGTAAGAGTCATACGCTTTGATATGAAGCATTTCTTCAATCGTCTTTCTCATATTTTCAGACCAGGGTTCTGCGCCGAAACATCCGGTTTTTAATTTCATCTTGTCAACAATATCATTTTCAACTGCGGTTTCCGCTAAATAAAGTGCATAAGAGGGGGTGCAGTGAAGTGTCGTGACGCCAAAATCAATCATCATTTCCAGCTGCCGAAGAGTGCTTCCGGTTCCTGCCGGAATTGCCGTTGCCCCGACACGCTCAATCCCGCTGTGAATCCCCAAACCGCCCGTAAAAAGACCATAGTTGACGGAGTTTTGAAAAATATCTTTGTTTGTAATGCCCACCATTGAGAAATTGCGTGCCATCATGTCCGCCCACACGTCAATATCATTTTTGGTGTAGCCGACGACTTTAGGCTTTCCTGTGGTTCCGGATGACGAATGAATGCGAATAATATCTTCCATCGGTGCTGCAAACAATCCAAACGGATAGTTGTCGGCAAAATCAGCTTTAACCGTGTGCGGCAGTTTTGAAATATCAGACAAAGAGCGAATATCATCGGGCTTGATACCCAATTCATCAAACTTGCGTTTGTAGAAAGGAACATTTTTATAAACCGTTCTTACCGATTTTTTCAGCCGCTTCATTTGAAGCGCATTCATTTCCTTTCGATTCATGGTTTCGATTTTCGAATCCCAATACTTCATGACAAATAACTCCGACAGAACTAATAATAAACGAATCGTTTTAAAAATCCTAAATTAAACCGTGATAAAGACTATCATAGTATATAAAATAAGGGTTTGCCGTTTCAAAAATAAAATTATGAAGGAAAACAAAATCGATGACTATAATGCAATTTTTTGTTTTATGATTTTGTAATTCAAAAAATGAAGCAAATTGCTCAAAAATCGTAAAGTATCATTATTCAAAAAATGAAAAATGAATTACCCGATTATGAAAAATGAAAAAAACAAAAAACAAATCATCTCCGATTTTCCGATTCTTCATTCTTGTTTGGAATCTGAATCGGTTGAGCGGTTTCTAAAACGTATCGGGGGAAGGGGATGTTAATAGAGGGTTCTTGGTCGATTCTCTTTTTGATGCTTTCCCTGACGGCGTATTCGGTGGAATAGGCGTTGTCGCGGTCGTTGATCCAATAATCGACTGTCAGATCAATGCTGTATGTGTTGAAGTTGGAAATGCGTACTCGAATTTCTTCGGAAACGATTTGATTGGAACGCCGCAACTCTTCTTTTGATAAAACATTCGGATTTTTACGAATCTCTTCGATGATGACGGCACGTGTGCGGTCAATATCCGTGTCATAAGAAACGGGGATGATAAATGTCCAGCGAATGCTCGGGTCTTTAATTGTCCAATTGATGACAACTTCCTTGTTCAGCAGGGAATTTGGAATCAAAATAATTCGATTGTCACTGGTTGTGATGGTTGTCTGGCGCAAATTAATGTCCGTCACACGCCCGTAAATGTCTTTTGTTGTGATCAAATCGCCGACGCGAAAAGGCTGGAAAAAGGTTAAGGCAACGCCAGATATGATGTTTCCGAATGTGTCTTGTGCCGCCATGCCGACAACCAAACCGATAATACTCACGCTCACTAAAATCGTTGAGGATAACGCACGAAGCTCAGGGATCGAATAAAAAATTAAGCCAAGACCGACGATGTAAATAAAACCAACCGTGACGTGCCGAAACATTGTGAATTTGGTGATATCCAGCCGCATATTTTTTTGAATCCTTTTGGAATAATTTTTAAACCACCGGTCAGCCAAAGCGGCAACAATGTAAGTGACAAAAAGGATAATGAAGCAAAAAATAAATTCGGGGATGTGATCCAAAAAATAATGAACCATACCGTCTACGGATTCACTAAGAGTTGTCCACAAATCAAAGTCAGCCATGTCAACCATAAATTCACCCAAATAATATAAAGATATATCTGTCCTGTACTTTATCCTTTTGTAATCAAATCATAATCTACTTTTGCTTTCACAAGAGGCGGCAGGGTTCCAAAAAATCCGACATTTTCGCCTTCAATTAAAACCGCGCCGTCAATTTCAGGAACATGATCAAACACAGAAAAAGCCTTTTTTATATTTTCTTGTCCCTTTTCCAAAAGAGCATTTCCAAGAGCCGTTGCCGCCGCATCCGCAAGTGCAACATCTTTTGAAAAAACGACAGCAGCATCTGAAATCCCAAAACTGATGGAGTGACCAACAGTTCCCGAAGATGTGCAAATGCCGATAATCTCCTCAGAAGGCGAAACCGAAAAACCGAGATTTGAAATTTTATTTCCGGTATAAATGCCGACAACGGTTGGTTTTTCGCCGATATTATAAATTGCCATATCCCCCCCATTATCCACCAAAGCAAACACTGCCCCCGCCTTTTTCATTTGAAGAACCGCCGATTCGGCAATGACGCCGGCAACCGCACTCATCGGCCCGATTCCAAAAGTGTTTCCTGAGGCAATCATTTTTTGAATAACAGGCGGCGCGTTTTTATCCGCTTCAAAAGATTCCAGCGTCGCTTCAAAAAAAGGATATGAAGCGATGTAATTTTCAATCACAAAGCGATCCGCCAAAATAGATTCCTCTGCCGCTTTGAAAAATTCAGGTTTGTCCGCCAAAATTGTGACAATGGTTTCCTTGACTTGAAAATGGGTTTTGTGGTACATGATCGTAAAAATATTAAAAATATTAAAAATGAAACAAAACAAATTAAAAAGAATAACAGAAGGAAGGAAAAAAGAAAAAATCAATCGTCCTTAAATTTTGGAACGGATTTTATCAATTCTGCCGACCGCTTCTTTAATTCTTTCAACTTCCTTTGTGAGTGCAAAGCGGATATAACCTTCGCCGCTGCTTCCAAATCCGACGCCCGGCGTTGCGACAATGCCGGCTTGTTCCAAAAGCAGCTGAGCGAACTGAACGGATGTGTATCCCTTGGGAACGGACGCCCAAACATAAAACGTGGCTTTGGGGAGAGAAACATCCAGCCCGACAGATACAAGTCCCTGAACAAGAGCGTCGCGNCGTTCTTTATAAACCTGATTCATATCNGAAACACATTTTTGGGAAGACGTTAAGGCAGTAATGCCGGCTTTTTGAACCGCGTCAAAAACGCCGGAATCNATGTTGGACTTGGCTTTTCCAAATCCGGCAATCAGCTCTTTGCTGCCGACGGCAAAACCAAGACGCCAGCCCGTCATGTTGTATGTTTTGGACATGGAATAAAGTTCAATACCGATATCCATGGCGCCGTCAACTTCAAGAAAGCTTGGAGATTTGTAGCCGTCATAAACCATTTCACAGTAAGCGTTGTCATGAACCACAATAATGTTGTGTTCTTTGGCAAATTCAACCGTTTCCTCAAAAAATTTTTTATCGGCAACGGCGCCTGTCGGGTTGTTTGGGTAGTTAATAAACATCATTTTTGCCTTTTGAAGTATATCTTTGGGGATAGCTTCATAATCCGGCAAGAAGCCGTTTTGGGATAAAAGCGGCATATCATATGCAACGCCGCCGGCAAACTTTGTGCCGGTGCTGTACACGGGGTATCCGGGATTGGGGCAAAGAACAACGTCACCGGGATTGACAAAAGCCAACGGAACGTGAGCAACGCCTTCTTTGGAGCCGATGAGTGACAAAACTTGAGTTTTTGGATCCACAGAGATGTTTTTTGTTTTTTGGCACCATTCTGCGGCAGCTTCCCGAAATGTCATCAAACCGGTATAAGACGGATATTGGTGGTTTTTCGGATCTTTGACAGCATTGACCATCGCTTCAACAATGTGAGGTGGCGTGGGTCTGTCCGGATCGCCGACGCCCAAATCAATGACGTCAATGCCTTTTTTAATCAAAGCTTGCTTAGATTCGTCAATGGCTGCAAAAAGGTAAGGCGGAAGCGTTTCAATTCTGTCTGCGTATTTCATAAAATCACTCTTTTACATTACTCAATTATTCAATCAATCTCTCAATCACGAATAAAAAACTTATTTTATCTTTTACTATATTTAATGGTTTGCAACATTTCTAATAAATAAAACATTCAATCACGTTTTTGTATATGAAATTTTCATTATTGAAATTTACCTGAATCATCGAAGAATTTATTTATATAAAAAAAGTTTTAAGGTTGGAGAAAAAATATGCGTCATGTTATGGAAATGATTGGAAATACGCGTGTTGTTATTGAAGACGGAATCGTAACGGTCGTCTCAGAACCTGAAATTACATGGTGCCCTATTTTTGACAAAGCGCGCGGCATTAAAAAAATCACGCCGGATGAAATTAAAAAGAATATGGAATTTCGTATCCAAACATTCGGATTATTCACATCAAACCGTCTGCTTGACGGTTTTGAAGATTTTGTCGGCTTTGGCGCCTCTGAAACGATGATGTCGGGACTTCAGCACGGCGTGCTTGACTCAACCATCAGCGTCTGCGATGGCGCCGGAACGGTAATTACAAGCAACCCAATGCTTGTTCAAGGTATGGGAGCCCGTATGTCCGGTCTTGTTGAAACGTCGCCGATTCCCGAAACAATTCAAAAAATAAAGGAAAGAGACGGCATTGTTTTAAACGAAGAAACCGCCGCCATTGACTCGTTTGAGGGTGCAAGAACTGCCGCAGAAATGGGTTTTAAAAAAATTGCCGTAACGGTTGCAGACCCCCAAACCTGCCTTAAAATTCGAGAGCTGGAAACAAAGCTCAATGAAAAAAATGCAGATGCTGTTCGTTTCATAATCATCGGCGTCCACACGACAAGATTGTCGGAATCCGAGTCAAAAACGGTTGCCGAAAATGCAGATATTGTGACGCTGTGTGCTTCCCAGCACCTGAGAAAAATGAAACCGCTGCTCCAAGTCGGAACGTCTGTTCCGCTTGTCGCCTTTACGCAAGCCGGCAAGGAACTTCTTCTGGAGCGGGCAAAATATGTACAGAACACGCTTTTTGTAAACACCATGCCGCTTCCGCATTTGCCGGAACAGAAACAGCCCCGAAAATAAGAGGTTTTTTTTTGACAAAACTGACTGCTGCCGATCTGTTTGTTTATGATGTGATTGTTGTCGGCGGCGGACCGATCGGCACAATGGCAGCCCGATATGCAAAATTAAACGGCGTCTCTCATGTTCTTGTGATTGAGGAAAACGCAAGTATCGGCTCCCCCGTTGAATGTACAGGCTTGTTAAGTGCCGCCGCTTTAAGAGAAACGGATATGGA
>WRNK01000092.1 GCA_009776675.1 Methanimicrococcus sp. | reverse complement strand
GAAGGACCCGCAGCCGGCGTCTTTACCAAAAATAAGATTATTGCCGCTCCCCTGATTGTGACAAAAGAAAAGTTGGCGGCAAACGGCAACCGACTCGCTGCTGCCGTCATCAACAGCGGAAACGCCAATGCCTTTACGGGCGAGGCAGGCTTAAAAGATGCCAACGACATGGCAGACACGCTTGCCTCAAAACTCAATATTGATTCAAATCTGATTGCGGTCGCATCAACCGGCGTCATCGGACGAAAACTCCACATTGACATCATCAAAGAACAAATGGATCGCGTGATTCCCGAATTATCAAGCAGCGACGCCGGAAACGAAACCGCCATGAACGCCATCATGACAACAGATTTGGTTCCAAAAGGATGTGCCGTTGAAGTGGAAACAAAAGCCGGAACATTTAGAATCGGCGGCATTGCCAAAGGATCCGGCATGATCGAGCCCAACATGGGAACAATGCTTGGATTTGTTTATACAGACGCCGTTGTCAGTTCAAGCATGATTCAAAAATGCCTAACAGAAGCCGCAAACAAAAGTTTCAACATGATTGTCGTTGACGGCGACACCAGCACCAATGATATGTGCCTCTTAACCGCAACCGGCAAAACCGGTATTGACGCATCTCTGATTCAAAATGAATTTCAAGAAGCCCTCAACTATGTTTTAATCGACTTGGCAAAAAAAATAGCCAAAGATGGCGAAGGTGCAACAAAACTCATCGAAAGCACCGTAACCAGTGCAAAAACTCAAAATGATGCAAAATTGGCTTCAAAATCCATTGTCCGCTCCCCTCTTGTCAAAAGCGCCATTTTCGGCAATGACCCGAATTGGGGTCGAATCGTCGCCGCAGCCGGCTATTCCGGTGCTGATTTTGATCAAACCAAAATCTCACTGACGCTGACAGACGGCACAAACTCTGTCACACTCGTCAAAACCGGCAAAATCGTGGACAACAGCCCTGCCGCCTTAGAAGAGTTGAAAAAAATCATGTCTTCCAAAACTATTTACATTCACACGGATTTGGGAGCCGGAGACGAAAAAGCAACAGCATGGGGCTGTGATCTGACATATGATTATGTGAAAATCAATGCGGATTATACAACATAAGCAAAAAAACTAAAAACAATTTATTTTTCAGTGATGCCGTCATGATTGGAATCCAAAGTATTTGGAGTCTCATCATGGCTCTCACTTTTTATTAAATCAGTATCGTCATGAGTGGAATCCAAAGTATTTGGAGTCTCATCATGACCCTCGTTTTTTATTAAATCGGTATCTTCATGGTTAGAATCCAAAGTATTTGGGGGTTCTGCATGACCTTTCTTTTTTATGAAATGTTTGTGAACAGTTCCTATTAAAAAGGCAACGAAAAACGGAATGATAAAAATAGAGATGAATGCTGTGATAAAAAAAAGAATAAGCAAAATTATGCTCATAACTGTGCTTATGGCCGTTATCGATTCAATCCAATCTATAATTGCGGATGAAATGCCGAGAAACAATGCTATAACTCCTCCGGGAATGAATAAAATGAAGATTGCTGACAATAATACCAACATCGGAGTCCATGCTAAATTGCGAAGGCTTGGTCGAACTGTTCTATAAGCAGCATAGTAGCCCGCATATAATCCGCCAAGAATCGGCAAACACATTCCTAATAAATAGAAGGGAAAAAGTAGATTCACATTTTTTATGATCACAAGGGCAAAAAAAACGATGTTTGCCGCCAGCAAACACAAAACAATCTTTCCAACGCTTTTTCCATTATTTTTAAAGAGGGAAAATGAATAAAAAAACGAAGCAAGCGGAATAATAAAAAATGTCCACATGATTGGAGCAATGCCGACAGATTCACCAAATGCCACAGAAGTAAAATGGAATACGAACAATAATGCCATAGGAACTTGGATGAACCCGACACCATATAGGAAAACATCTATTTTTAAGCCATATTTTTTCTTAAAAACCGAATAAAAAATAATATTAACCGCCGGAATCAAAATAATGAATATCAAAGGCAAAAACAAAAGCATAGCGGGAGAATTTATGAAAGAAAAATCAATGTTGGAAAAATTGATATCAGAAAAATTGATATCAGAAAAATTGATATCAGAAAAACTGGCATTTGAAAAAATTATGGCGATTGCAAACATTGGCCAACATGCCAATAACAGCATCGGCGATGATAAAATAAAGCATTCAATCAAAGCAAGACGGCTTTGCTTACTTATGCTGATTATAGCACTACCCCCAAAAAATTAAAGCAATGGAACAAATGCACATGCTGTTTATCATTTAACCTCATTCAAAGGCAAATCAATAAAAAAGAGTGTTCCTTTTTCCTTTGTGCTTTCAAATTGAACCTCAGCGTTTAGATTATCCGCAAGAAGCAGGATGCTTAAAATGCCGACGCCGCGGTTTTGTGCTTTTGTAGAAAAGCTTTTTTGAAACATCCGTTCTTGAATTTCTTCGGGAATAAAGGAATCATTGTGAACCCAAAAGCGAATTTTGTCTTCGATCAAATTGGAACCGATTTGAACATTTCCGCCTTCTATTGTTGCTTCGACGGCATTTTTAACCATATTTACCAAAATACGGGAAATCAAAACTTTATCCGTTCGAATTGTGATTCCGGCATCTTCTTCAATTTCAATAGTCCGGCCTCTGGAAACGGAATGCCTTTTAAGTTTGAGAATGGTTAATTGAAGGATATCCTTTGTCGGCGTTTCAGAGATCATCAAATTCAATATATTATTTTCTGCCAACAATAACTGTCGATTATATTGAATTTCCTCAATCAGAGACTGGCACAGCTCTAGAGAATTAACAGCATACTTTTTCATTTTGACCGGATCGTCATATTCAACAATCATTTCTAAAAAACCCGCAAGTCCGCCGGCAGTGTTTAAAATATCATGTAAAAAAGCAGCTCTGTTTTGACTGATTTCCTCAGCGGACAAAATACAATGGGGTTTGGGAGAAGCTTGAAGAGTCACCTCTTCAGATGTATGAAAATGAGAATCTTTTTCCTTTGAAGAGTGGACAACCATATCCTATTCCAACCAATTTTAAAAATTTAATAACACACAGAAGTAAACTTATGCGATAGTATTATAAAAAGATTTCAGAAGACATAATAGACATAGAGAAGATAATATATTAAATGACAATAGTAAAAAAATAAAAAAAGGTGAAAAAAAATGAAAAAGATAACAGAAAGACGAAAAAATGAAAGGAAAATAAAGAAAAATAAAGAAAAAATAAAGGAAAAATAAAAAAATTGAAAGAAAAAATAAAAGAAAGAGAAAAAATAAAAAAATTGAAAGAAAAAATAAAAGAAAGAGAAAAAATAAAAAAATGTTTTCTCAATTCAAGGAACATTCTTTTACAATTTCAGGTTCGTTTGGCTTTGTGGGTGTTCGCTTAACCGTCACTTCTGTGACAATTGCTTTTGAAAACGGTTGTTTTCTTGTTGACAAAAGACAGCGGCACATCATTGGGGACACTTTAAAGCGGGTGGTTTTTGTCGCTTCGCCGCAGTGACATGTGACACCTGCCGTATATCCTTTTATTAATTTAGAAGACGTGACAGTACAGCGGCAAATTTCAATGAAATCATCGTCATCAACCACGTTGTTCCAAAGGAAGGGATTTGTCACATAAACATGCAGAGCCTTTTCTTTTTCTTCTTCGGAAAGGTCAGCAGCAGACTCCTCCGGTGCGGCTGTATGGTCTTCTAAATCAAACATTGGCAAAGTGTCTGAAATTTTTTCAATCGGAGGCTTTTCTTTCTTCAAAACCGGAGGCAAGATCTTGAATTCATCTTCTGTTGCGCCAAGCTCTGTTACAGCTTCGGTATGAACGGCATCAAAATCAAGTGAAGAGCCACCAAGGGCAGCAGCCAGATCGGATAATGCGTTAAAGCCTGTCAACGGCAAATCGCCGGCGGCAGCTGTTGTTTGAAGGAGACGGCCTTCTGCATTCATGACCGAGCCTTTCTTTTTGTAAAACGGTTCGGTTGCAATCACAATATCGGCGGCTTCACAAACAGACGTTTGGCGAGATGCGAAAACGATCAAACAATCCAAATTTTTCAAAGTTTCGGCAATGTTTTCATCCAAACAAATGTCAATCAAATCCGAATCCAAACAAACCAAGACTTTAATGTCACCGCTTTCAATGCCGTCAAGAATGTCGTCAAATGATTTTTGTTTGGTATGCTTTGAAAGATATCCCGCACCGGTTGAATTGGCAAACGGCTTTAAGAAAAGCATTTTGACATTTTCGCCTGCGATTTCAATCATTTCAGCCAAGCGTTTGGCTTGTGTGTAAGGCGTTAAATCGGAAATCACAACCGAGTCCGCATCCGGTGCAAATTCTTTGACATCATAAAGGCTTTCGGTCGGTTTTAAGAAAACGTGTTTCGTCGAAATCGGAAATTCTTTAACGCCGAATGTGAGGATTTCTGCGCCCTTGCTTTTGGCGTGAACCAAACGCCTGACCATTAGCGGATATTGGACATACGGATCTACAAAAATGTAAATCTTTTTGGCGTTTTCAACGTCATCATAAGTTGTTCCGCGTCCGGTATAAGCATGAAGCTTGCCGATGTCCTTAAAAAGACCTGTCATTCCGGTGTTGACCGGAAGATCAAGCGCTTTTGCGGCATTCATGAAAGCCAAATGTTCTTCATTTGTGGTATTGCCGACTGAGAGGAAACACACTTTTGAAGCATCTGTTTTCTTTAAAACTTCGGCGGCTTTTTCAATGGCAGCTTTATTGTCAGCTGCTTTACCGGCAGTTTTTCCGTTGGCTTTTGAAATCGCCGGTGTGTAAAAGGATGCCAAATTCACACCAAAGCGGCAGAGTTTTCCTTCATTGACCGGAGACGGCTTTTTAAAATCGATTGATAAAATGGCATCAACGGACTTGGCGGTTAACGCGCGCATGTAAACACCGCAGCCGAAATTGCATCCCGGACAAACGGTTGAATAAACACTTTCTTTAAATTCAGGCGCATCTGACATAATTACACCTCCTCCAGTTTCAAAGCAAAGAATGGCGGGGTGCGATCATCCATTCCGGTCACATAATTCAATTCATCCTGAATCGGGTTGGCAAATCTTCTAAACAGGCGCGCCAATGGAATATCCGCCGGACAAACATCGGAACACTGACCGCAAGAGACACATGAATCCATTAAGTGTGTGAAACGCACCATATGAAACATCGAAATGTCATAGCTGTCAATCGGATCGTTAAAAGCAAGACATTTGGCGTCAGATTTGCAAGCACACGGCGGGCAGACGGATCGACAGGCACCGCAGTGGATACAATTCTCAAGTTCTTTCTTAAAAGCCGCAAGCTTGTCTCCGACAATCGGCGCAAAGACGGTTTCTTTGGTCTTTGCAGACATTTTAAGCATGATGCCATTGACCTTATCACGGGCGCCGGAAGCCGAATCACTTGCCGCTTTGACTTGAGCATAACCATTGTCAACGGCGTTTCTTAAGAATGCAGCGCCTTTTTCAGTCATCACCTGAACAAATGTTCCTTTACCTACGAAGTCTCCCAAAACGCCCCAATTGCCGCAGGCCAAATCCGTATTTGTTGCAATTTTGACAATACAGTAGCGGCAGTTTTCGCGGCGGCC
>WRNK01000091.1 GCA_009776675.1 Methanimicrococcus sp. | reverse complement strand
TCCGTGGCTTCATCAAACACCAATCGGAGGCAGTTTTGCGGGCAGACATAGAAGATATTGTTTTCTTCGTATTCCTGCCGCTTGACTAAGTTTCTTTGAAGCTTTTTCTTTTCTCTGTCAATTTGGTGATAAAGACCATCCATATTGATTTGCCATCGAAATGTCAGCCACCCGCTGTTTGCATCTCTTTCACGGCGGCAAATAGTGAATTTGTTTTCATATAATATAAATAATATTTTTCGAACGGTATTTAGCGCAATCTCTTTCTCACCGGCTGCTTTTTCGTTGGCGGCTGCCAATTCTTTTTCAACGGCTTTTAAATCTTTTTCAAGTTTTTTGGTTTCTTCGCCTTTTTCCTTCGCTGCTTTTATTTCCGTTTTTAATTTTTTGGCACGCTCGTCTGCATCTTTTGCCATGGTTTTTAACGGATTAAGAGCGTTACAGATTTCTTCATCCGTTACTTCTCCTTCCGGCATGTTTTTTATTAATGTGATGCCGTCGTCGCCAATCAGGCGTTTTAAATAACCATTAATTAAGGGATCATCTAAATTAATCAAACCTATAACCTCTGTCTTTTTTAAATCATCTTTTTCATTTTTTATGTTTTACGATCATTTTATTTTTATGGCTTTAGATGTTTTCACTTTTATAAGTTTGCCTTACAAAACAAAAACACTGTTTAAAGTGCAAAAATACCGTACTCTGTTTTAAATATTCTAATTTCGCTCCCGGGAAGTGCATTAAATGCCATCGGCTTTTTGATTGTGACCGTTTCGTATGTTATCGGATCCAATATTTGAATACCGTGTTCCTCAACAGCTACCAAAACAGCAAGCGGTGCATCTTTGGTATTTCCAAGTAATTTTGTATTTTTGAAATGATCGGCTTCAATAAAGAAATTTGAAGAATTGCTCAGATCAATGCCCGTAATTCGTTTGCCGCAATTTTTAATTTCAATGACTTTTGCGTCAAAGTAAACCACATCGCCTTTTTTATATTCCGGCAACTTCATTGCAAATGTTGTCCGGTACACTTCGCGCCCGTCTTTCATGCCGGCCAATGTGTATGATTCTGCGACGGTTCCCCCCATTGTTTCAATAATGTGTTTGCAAACATGACGCCCTGCTTTTGTTGATCCGATAAAAACATCTGCCCCGTCTTTAAAGCGGATAGAATCCGTCACAAACGCCAATTTATCTCCTTTTTTCAACTGTATCATCATGGCTTCGTCAACCAAGTGCAGACAGCTATCGACTTCTTCTTTGGTCGGCGTGCGGTTGTTGGCGCGGATTTGAATGATGCCTTCAAAATACCCGCCGGCTCGGCGGCTGCACATATCGCATGCTTCTCTTTTCAAGCGCACTTCTGTTTTTCCGTCTTTATAATATGTCATGCCGTCAGCATCGCCTTGCACATCGACCAAGACATCAAAAATATAAGGCGAGCGCGGATGCGGGTGCATGCCGACAGATACATTTTCCAAATCTTTATGAACACTCAAATTTTCCTGCGCCGCCAACATCGCGACATCTTCGGGGGTTCCAAAGTCCTCCCATTTGCTTTTATAAAAGTGAGCGCCGCAGCTTGGACAAATTTTGGCATGCAAAACCGGCGGCAATTCAAATAAATCCAATGTTTTGCCAAAACATTCCGAACAGACATTTTTGACGAGTTTTTCTGTTTCTTTGCCACATTTCGGGCAAACTGTCTGTTGCGCTTCCTTTGGCAGCTTTTCTTTTTGCGTCATAATTTTTCCGGTTTATGTTGAATCATTATTCTTTTTTATTTTTTGATAACTTGTTTTCTTCCAGCCACTTGGCAAGTCTTCCTGAATCCATCGGACCGATAATCGTTGAAACGCCCATTAATTTTTCAATATCGCTTTGCAGACGGGCAGCAAGCCCCGGCAATATCAATGTTTTGTGACTTGTTTTTGTGATGTCAAAGCCGGCTTTTTCAAAATCTCTTAAAATGACTTCTGCTGTCAGCTGACCGCCGGCAACCGCCGCTTCAACGCCCAAACCCCCCGTATTAACCGCCAGCAAATATCCGTTGAATCCGGCAGACATCAAGTCGCTTTCAACAGTGTAGTACGTCAATGCAAAATTTGTTGTAAACAAAACCGGTGACATTGAATTGGGTGTTCCGATTTCATACATTTTTGACTCAACGGAGGAAGGCGTTCTCGGATCAGTGTATATCATATCTGTGACATGAACCAGCGGCAGCAGCTCATAAGCTTCCAGCCCGTGAATAATCATCAGATCGGCATACCGAACAGTGAGGGCGGCAGCTATTATGGTTTCTTTATAGCCTGCGGCAACATTTGCGGGCAGGTTTTTTTCATATTCACATTCATTGTCACTTTCGGATTTGGAACCGCATAAGGCAATCGGAAGTGCAATTATCGGAAAAGCTAAATCTTGGTCGCCGTCGATGCCTGCTTTTCTTAACTTGATAAAGTTTTGAAATGTTTGTTTCAAACTTGAGCCCCATGCCCCTGTTCCGGGATCCAAAACGATTTTTGTGATTCCGGCTTTGGAAACGGCAACAGAGAGTACTTTTAACATTTCCAAATCATTCGGGCAGGATAAAACTATCGGAACATCGAATTCAAGTGCCAGCTTTGCCATTTCGGCACAGTTTGAAAAATCGCAGGCATACATAAGTGGATTTTTGCCTTTTGAAGCCTTTAACCCTTCGTGCATTATTGCCGGACTTTTTGTACATAACACAATCGGTAGACCTGAATTTTTAACAACTGTTTGGACGCATTTTCCAAACACTTTCGGATCACCCGAAACGGATCGAATTGCAATCATGTCTAAATGAAGGAATGTGCCGACATAAAATTTTTGAAAAGCTTGAATTTTTGAAATCCGCTCAAGCAGTTCTTTTTCATCCATCGTATCCCAAACGTCAACCGCAATCGGTGTTTTGTTATAAAATGAGAGTGTGTGGCGAAACATGACATCATCGCCGCCAACCGTCACCCTTTTGTCACCGACACCGATTTCAATTTCTGCAATGGCCGGTTTTAGCAGCTCTGCCAATTTTGCAAAGTTTTGAATTTCATCCGACTGATAGGCGTTTTTGATTTCCTTTACTTTTATTTTGCGTCCGGCAATCTGTACGGCGGCAGCCATTTTGGGTATTTGGAAATATTCTTCGCAGTTTTTCGGGAGGCAGGGATAAATGTCAAGCGGGCTTCTGAGTTTTGCCATTTAATACACCCCCGTCAGCCACTCATCATACGCTTCTTTGGATTCGGCTTTTTTTATTTCAGCGGCGTTTGAAAAGAGTGACATGATTTCTTTTAAATATTTCACAGCTCTTGGGTGCATCATCATGAACAAATCATTTCCGGCAAGCGCGAGCGTCAGTCCGGTAATAATTTCCCAAATCGGCCCGCGGTATTCCCGATCGCCCCAGTCCGAATCTTGAGCCAGCGGGGATGAAATCATCCAAGCTTCACGGGCGCCCCATGCATTTGTTGTTCCCGACGACATCGGAAAAGCAAGTTCGCTGTCTCCCGATAAACCGGCGAGGCGGATGCGTTCCATATTTGAGTAAGCGTAATCTAAACCGTAGCCAAGTGCAGCTGTTGTCGGATCCATGATTAAGCTGTCCTGTGAAATGCCGCATTGGCGAAACAGCTTTCGGTTGAGTTCTTTTTGAGCATTGATATCCATTTGTGTCCATGACAAAACAACATGCCCGTATTTTTTGGCGGCGTCTCCGATTCTTTTATAATCCATATTCAAGTTTGCTGAAGCCAAAAGAACACGCTCACCCTCAGCAGCTTCTGCGGCTTTTTCCAAAACTTCGGGGTCTTTTTTCGGATTGCCGCTGCCCCCAATAACAATCGGAACGCTGACCGCCTGCAAGATGTCTTCAACGGTTTTTGCAGCCTCTTTTGCGGAAGTGTCTTTAATATTTGGATCGGTTGACACGAGGTGAATTGTAATCATATCTGCGCCAAATTCGTTGACAGCTTTTTTTGCCCATGCGGCGGGGTCATCAAGGACGTCTTCATAATTAGAACGCACCGACTTTGCCAAGCTGACCGGCATATCAAAAACATCCATAGTCACTTTGCTTGTATGCGGCATTTGGGAATCAAAAAAGTAAGGCATTGTCGTCTCGCCGCCAATTGTCAACACTGATTTTCGTGTTCCGCCGGTTTTTTTATCGGCGCCTAAAATCACTTCTTGAATGGGGCGGGCAAACTGAAATCCTGAAACATTCAATTTGGTTGCCGGAAGGGATTTGATGAGCTCACCGGAGGCGTTTTCCGTCTCACAGCCAAAAAGAGCGGCAATTTGAGACAGACGTTTAACCGCATCGCTGTCCGGTTTATCTGTTTTATCATCTTTTTGATCTTGAAGAAACGATATGATTTTTTCTAAATCAGAATGTTGAATCTTTGGAGTCATCTTTATTTGAATGTGTTTGATTCTTATTTAAATTCACTGTTTTTAAAATAATTGTTTCGGCTCTTTTTGTTTTAAAAATTTTCAACTCTTTAATTCTTTAATGTTTTTTCAAAAATTGTTCCAGCTCTTTAATTCTTTAACGGTTTTTCAAAAATTGTTCCAGCTCTTTAATGTTTTTAACGTCTTTTTCTGTCGGAAGGGCAGAAATTCGATCTGCCAACTTTTTATCCTTTGCCTTTTGCTTGAGGCGGTTTTTAAGTTTTTCGGAAATCCAAACGACACGATCCCATCCCCCTTCTTTTTGAAGAAACTTCTCTGAAAACAAATAGGTTTCGCCGATCCCCGAAAATCCTGAAATTTGCTGCCCGTATCCCGTAAAAATCGACATTTCTTCAAAAGAAACACCGTTGACGCAGTCGCCTTCGGTTTCCCTGCCAACGAGACCGATCCCGTCAAGTTCGGGGATATAAAAAGCAATAATGTCAAAAGAAGAACCGGTCGTATGCGGATTTTCAATCAGAGAATATAAAAATACCGATTGGGTTTCGCCTCTGCTCTCGATTTGTACCGCATCATTAACGCCGGTATATTCGCCGGCAGTACTGTCAATCAATTCTCCTTTTTTAATTTCAAAAACAGGACCGTCGGGATTTGATATACAAGCTGCGCCGGCTTCAAACCAATTGATCGTTCCGCAAACCGATGGATGATCCGGCGTAATAATGCAAACATGAGACGGACAGCCGATTTGACAAATACGGCAGCCGTAAAAGACGGGAACATTTTCGTCATGAAGGGATAAGGCGCGTTCATCCCGTGCATTGTAAATTTGAAGTGCATTTTTCAGTTCCTTTCCAACAACGGATGGGTCTGTTATGATTTGAATGAATACATTTTCAATAAACGGGAAGTGTTCTAAAATCAAATCTTTCAAATCATCTTGAATTTCTTCAAATGTAAGACCGTTTGAAATCGCCTTTTTACTGACCCTGATTTCTATTTTATCACGTGTTTGCTGATGTGTTACTCCTGAAATTTGGTTGATAAAATCGCCGATTTTCTTTTCAATGACACCTTCCAAATCTTTGGAGGAGATTGAAAGCGATTCTGTTTCCTTTTTGGGCAAAATATTAATGATTAATCCAATCGGCTGAACTCCTGTTAATTCTGAAAGAGGCAACCCTATAATGCTGTCACATTTGCTTTCATTTTGCGGCAGAATACGGACAAGCTGAAATCCGACAGATGTGCCTC
>WRNK01000090.1 GCA_009776675.1 Methanimicrococcus sp. | reverse complement strand
CGCCGTTCTCTTGAATCGTTTACAGTTCCGTCAATGAAACGCGGCGGAACGATAAGAAGCCCTTGTCTTGGACGGATCATAGACCCTCACCTCAGTCCATGTTTGGATTTCTGTGAACAAACAAGACATTTCGAATCATTTTAAGTTCTTTTTTCAAATCCGTTTTTGGGGCTGAGCGTGGAATTTTAGGACGCTGGGAATCATTGCACCCAAGCCTTTCCTGAATGGATTCGGTGTTATACTTGCTCCACGCAGGAGAATTGTGGCTTATTTCAATCAATTCTTCGGCATCCGAATCGCCAAAAATGTCTTTTACAAGTGTAAATGTCGCCAATTCATCATTTGTGTATTCAGGAAGCGTTTGCTCTTTGAGGGATTGGTATCTGAATTTATATTCTTGTCTCACTGTTTCGACAACAGGCCCGTTTGGGAAGGCATAAAAATCGTCATCAAAAAGAGGTGTTTCGTGTTCATGATAATGAATGAGCCACGCAAAAAACAAAAGCTTCTGAAGCTTTGTGTTTCCTTCATTTGTATTTGCGGGAGAATCCAAATTGTTTTGTATAAACCATTGGCTGATACTTACAGCACTTTTTGGATTTTCAACAGATTGCGGCGTCATTCTAAAATCCTTTGAATTTATTATGTGATAACAAAACCGTTTAATATATATTTTTTTCCTTTTTGCCGACACCATTCTTTTTAAAAAAACAAAAGAGAATCACTCAAAAATACCGCGGCAGAAAATAAAAGCGATGTGAATAAAAAACAAAACGAAAAACAAAAACGAAAAATGAAGTGAAAAACAAAATGAAAAACCGAAAAGAGAAAGGAAGGAGAAGAAAAGAATTAATTCTCGAGAACGATCTCGATATTAATGTCTTTTGGGACTTGGATTCTCATCAATTGGCGAAGGGCGCGTTCATCGGCTGCAAGGTCGATGAGTCTTTTGTGGACACGCATTTCCCAGTGGTCCCATGTTGCTGTTCCATCACCGCTTGGGCTTTTTCTTGTCGGAACAACGAGTTTTTTTGTCGGAAGGGGAACCGGACCGGATATACTGACACCTGTTCTTTCTGCAATGGCTTTGACTTGATTGCAAACGCTGTCAAGGTCGGTGGGGCTGATTCCTGATAATCTGATTCTTGCTTTTTGCATGCTTGACTCTCCTAAAAAAAAAGAGGTTTGGAAGAAAGATTACTCTTTCTTCTTAACGCTGAGACAAACACCTGCTGCAATTGTCATTCCCATATCGCGGATGGCGAATCTGCCAAGCTGCGGGATTTCTTTTGCGGGTTCAAGAACCATTGGTTTTGTGGGTTTGAACGTAACGATAGCTGCATCGCCGGCTTTAATGAAGGGGGGGTTTTCTTCTTTGGGCTGGCCTGTTTTGGGGTCAAGCTTTTTGTCGATTGACATGAACATACATGCGGTTTGTGTGGTGTGGCTGTGGAAAACGGGTGTGTAGCCGACGGTGATCGCAGACGGGTGTTGGAGAACAACAATTTGTCCTGTAAATTCGTCAGCAACCGATGGTGGTGCGGATTTCGGACCACAGACATCGCCTCGGCGGACATCGCCTTTGCCGATACCACGAACGCTCCAGCCGATGTTGTCGCCCGGAACAGCTTGCGGAATTTCTTCGTGGTGCATTTCAATGGATTTAACTTCACCGGATGCGCCGCTTGGCATGAAAACGACTTGGTCGCCTTTCTTCATGATGCCGGTTTCAACACGGCCGACCGGAACAGTACCGATACCGGAGATGGTGTATGCATCTTCGACCGGAATTCTTAACGGAAGTGCGGTTGGTTTTTCGGGTTCTTTCAAGCCGTTCAAAGCTTGAAGGATGGAAGGACCTTTGTACCATGCTGTTTTTGCACTGAGTTCCTTCATGTTGTCGCCTTCAAATGCAGAAGTTGGAACGAACGGAATTTGATCCGGCTTGTAGCCGATCATTTTTAAGATACCGGAAACTTGTTCAACGACTTCTTTGTATCTGTCTTCGCTGTAGTTGGCAGCGTCCATTTTGTTAACAGCGACGATCAATTGGTTGATACCAAGGGTCTTTGAAAGGAAGATGTGTTCCTTTGTTTGAGCCATGACACCGTCAGGAGCTGCAACGACAAGAACGGCAGCGTCGGCTTGGGATGCGCCGGTAATCATGTTCTTGACGAAGTCTCTGTGACCGGGGCAGTCCACGACTGTAAAGTAGAATTTATCAGTATCGAATCTTTTGTGAGCAATATCAATTGTAATACCTCTCTCTCTTTCTTCTTTTAATGAGTCCATAACCCATGCGAAAGCGAAAGATTCTTTGCCTTTCAATTTTGCTTCTTCTTTAAATTTTTCGATGATGTGAGGCGGAACTGCTCCCGTCTCAAACATTAACCTTCCGACGAAGGTAGACTTTCCATGGTCAATGTGACCAATAACGGCTAAGTTTAAGTGTGGTTTCTCTGTTGCCATAATGATTTCTCCTGTATTATTTTGGGATTGAATAAATTTTAGAATGACTGTTTTATGAATCATTGAAATGATAATATTGGTGCTGTAGGATGATTTTTGTATATTTGACGGTCACTTGAAAACCCCTTTTTGGGAATCCACGTTTGTGGAAAAACCTCTTTTGCAGAAAACTGCAATTATGGTTTGTTTCAAAGACCGCTGAAAGATTTTTCGATTATTGAAATGCATTTCAATATTAAACCGTTTCGCCCAAAAACTCATTTTACAGACATTTTGAGTAGAACACTAATGAGTACTCTAATATATAAAAGAATATGGTCGTTGATGAAAATCAACGCCGATTCTTTCAAATTTAAGGACTCATTTTGTTCTGATTGATTCCGATTTCATAAGAGCTTACACATCTATGAAGTCGGATGGCCTTGGAAGTTCTTTCTTCAATCCTTTTCTTTCTCTGATCTTTGCAACGATTTCGGGTGCAAGACTGGATGGAACAATATCAAAGCCGCTGAACTCGGTACTCCACATGGCACGCCCTTCGGTTGCAGAGCGGATGTCTCCGGCAAATCCGAAGAGTTCGGCAACCGGTGCTCTGGATTCAAGGATGGATAAGTCACCTTCGGTTTTCATATCAATGATGATGCCGCGTCTTCCCTGAATTTCTTTTGCAGCGCCGCCCATGTTGTTTTGTGGCACTTGAATGAAGACTTTTTGGTACGGTTCAAGCATTGCAACGTCAGCCATCAGCATACCGGCTTGGATTGCCTGGCGGGATGCCGGAATAACCTGTGCCGGACCTCTGTGGATGGCATCTTCGTGAAGTTTGGCATCACGGAGAACGACTTTGACGCCGGATACCGGCTCTCTTGAGAGCGGACCGGCTTTCATGACTTCTTCAAATCCGTCAAGAACCAATTCCATTGTTTCATTAAGGTACTGGATACCTTTTGTCATATCCAAATAAATGTTGTTGTTGAATATGGCAACAATGTTTTTGGCTTCTTCTTTGTCCATGCCGGCTGCCATCAGTTTTTCACGGCGTTCTAATTCTTCCATTCTCATGGAAATTTCGCCGTTGCGGATGAGATCAATAACGCTTTCTCCAAGCGGCATAACGTCAATATAGAATCTGTTGTGCCTGTTTGGAGATTTTCCTTCGACATTTTCAGCTGTCTTTCGGATGGTTTCTCTATAAACGACAATCGGTGGGTTTGTGATGATTTCAACACCCTTGTCGCGTTCAATTCTGTGAGCAATGACTTCAAGATGGAGTTCGCCCATGCCGGCCATCAAGTGTTCGCCGGTTTCTTCATTCAATGTCACTTGAAGTGTCGGATCTTCCTTGGCGACTTGTCTTAAGACTTCCACCAATTTCGGAAGGTCTTTGGTGTGTTTGGCTTCGACAGAAACGGTGATAACCGGTTCACTGACGTGTCTGATACTTTCAAACGGCGTCATGCCTTCAAGTGTTGTAATGGTTGAACCAACGATCGCGTCTTTCAAACCGGTGACGGCTGCAATGTTTCCGGCAGGGATGTTTTCCACTTCAAGTCTCTCGGGTCCCATGAAAACACCGACTTGCTGGATTCTGCTCTTTTTAGCCGTTCCTGATGTATAAACTTCCATGCCGCGTGTGAGTGTACCGCTGAAAAGCCTGCCTGTAGCAACTTCTCCGGCGTGTGGGTCCATTGAAATGTCGGTGACCATGAAAGCCAAATCGCCGTTTGGATCAGCTGTATTCATTGAAACGCCAATGGGGGAAGTTTTGTCACCATGCCAGATTGCTTTAACTCTTTCTTTTTGAGCAACAAGAGGATTTGGCAAGTGGCCGATAACCATGTCGTTTAATGTTTCATGAAGCGGACAGGTTTTTGCCAACGTTTTCATTTCGCCTTTTGTACAGTAATCATAAACATCGGGGAATGAAATTTTTGTCTTTTGCATCATCGGAACACTGATTGCCCAGTTGTAAAGAGCGGAACCGAATGCAACGCTGCCGTTTGCAGCATCAACGCGCCAGCCTTCTTTGTATCTTTCAGGGTTCATGTTTTTGATGAGTTTGTTGACGTGGTCAATGAGTTTTCCAAGGCGGACCTGCATTTCCTGAGGATTGACTTGAAGTTCATTGATTAAACGGTCAACTTTGTTGATGAATAAAACCGGACGGACAAATTCACGAAGTGCTTGTCTGAGAACGGTTTCTGTCTGAGGCATTGTTCCTTCAACGGCGTCAACGACGACGACGGCACCATCAACAGCACGCATGGCACGTGTCACGTCGCCGCCGAAGTCAACGTGACCCGGGGTGTCGATAAGGTTGATGAGATATTCTTTACCGTTGTATTGGTGAACCATTGAAACGTTGGAAGCGTCAATTGTAATACCGCGCGCTTGTTCTTCTTCATCGGAGTCCATGAATAATTGTTTGCCGGCTAATTCCGAGGAAATCATTCCGGCTCCGGCGAGTAANTTGTCGGAGAGNGTTGTTTTGCCGTGGTCGATGTGTGCAACAATNCCGATGTTTCGAATCATTTCGGGGTTGCCCATAAGAGCGGTCACACGCTCAACCATTTGTTTTCTTTTTCCCATAATTTTTAACCTGATTTATTGATTTTGATAGATTATTGATTTTGATAGGTGATAGATAAATGAAAAACGGCTTTTTGAGAAAAGCCGTAAAAACGTCGATACGATTAACGGGCTGCTTTTGCAACTCTTTCTTTGGCATCTTTTCTGCCAATGGAAAAAGCCTTTGAATCGCCGTTTGAGGCAGCCAATAATTCTGTTGCAAGACAGTCAGCGACACTGCGCTTGGATTTAAAAGCCGATTGGTGTGTTCCCATTGAAATATAGCGAAGGGCAGAGTCCACACGTCTTTGCGGTGCTGTATCTACTGCTTTTGGAACGGAGATGCCACCGTACTTCAAACGGACGACTTCTTCTCTTGGGCCTGCGTTTGAAATCGCGTCAACCAACACTTGAATCGGATTTTTGCCGGTCTTTTTGTTGATGATATCAAAAGCTTCATCAACAATGTGGATCGTCATTTGCTTTTTTCCGGTGTTTTTCTCTGACCGCATCAGGTTGTTTACAAGCCGTTCCACAATTGAAATATCGGATTTGTGGAATTGCTGCTTTGCGTGCCTGCCGCTGGAATGCGGAATTGCAACCGGCTTTAAGCAGACATATCTTTTAATACCGAGATCATTGACCTCAACTTCGGC
>WRNK01000089.1 GCA_009776675.1 Methanimicrococcus sp. | reverse complement strand
CCCGCAAAGACTTAAAATTTCCGGTCGGTCTTTTCGATGTGATTTCCATCCCGATCAACAATCAATATTATCGTATGCTTCAGGACTCCAAAGGACGTCTCTTCCTCTACGAAATCGAAGAGGAAAGAGCCGGATGGAAGATCTGCAGAATCAACGGTAAGACCACCGTTGCCGGTGGCAAAATCCAATTAAACCTCCACGACGGAAGCAACATTATTGCTTCAAACGACTACAAGAGAAAAGACACAATCCAGATTTCACTTCCGGACAAACAAATCCTTCAAAAGTTGGAATACAAGATTGGAAACACAGTTTTTATCACAGGCGGTCGTCACAGTGGTACGGTTGGACAGATCAAAGAAATTAAAGTTATCCGCAGTTCTAAAAACAACGTGGTGACTATTTCTGGAAATGAAACAGATACAGAAACCATCGAAAACTATGTTTTCGTAATCGGTGAGGACAAACCAATCATTAAATTAGGTGAATAAATATGACAAATCCTATGAGAAATCCTGTCATAGAAAAAGTTGTTGTCCACATGGGTGTCGGCGAAAGCGGTCAACATCTCGTTGATGCAGAAAACATATTGACGGAAATCACCGGACAAACCGTGATCAGAGCATTTGCAAAAAAAACTGTTCCGGCGTTCGGTATTAAAAAGAAAGAGCCTATCGGCTGTAAGGTCACATTAAGAGGGGACAATGCGGAAAAATTCTTGCAGACCTCTTTAAATATTGTTGAAAACACTCTCAGAAGCTCTCAGTTTGATACTACAGGAAACGTTGCCTTTGGTATTGAAGAACACACAGATTTCCCCGGTATGAAATACGATCCGAATATCGGTGTTTTTGGAATGGACGTCGTCGTCGTTTTGAAACGCCCCGGTAGCCGAATCGCCAAAAGACGCATTGCGCAGAAAAAGGTTCCAAATTCTCACAAAATGAATAAGGAAGATGCAATCGCTTTCTTAGCGGAAAACTATGGTGTGGAGGTCGTTTAAAATGGTACAGACTAAAAAGAGATTCGGAAGAGGTGCCAGCGAATGCAAGCGCTGCGGACAAAAACAATCCCTTGTTCGCAAATACGGCATTTACTTATGCAGACACTGCTTCAGAGAAGTTGCCCCGAAAATGGGCTTTAACAAGTACAGCTGAGGTGAGGAAAAATGGTATTATTTGATCCTCTCGCGGATGCTTTATCCGTAATTAAGAATGCCGAAAATGTCGGAAAAACATCTTGTGTCATCCGCCCGGCTTCAAAAATTATCGGCAACGTCTTGAATGTGATGAAAGAAGCCGGCTATATCGGCTCTTTTGAATATGTTGAAGACGGTAAAGCCGGCGTTTTTGAAGTTGCGCTTTCCGGTTCGATCAATGTTTGCGGTGCAATTAAGCCGCGCTACTCCATCGGGCTGGAAGACTTTGAGAAATGGGAAAAGAGATACTTGCCGGCAAAGAACATCGGTGTTCTCGTATTGACCACGTCTAAAGGTGTGCTGTCGCACAACGAAGCGCGTGAACAAAACATCGGTGGAAAGCTTTTGGCTTACATTTACTGAGGCGGATACTATGGAAAAAGAAATATCCATTTCGGTTGAAGTTGTCCCCGGCGTTACTGTCACATACGACAACCGTATCATGACTGTGAAGGGCCCAAAGGGCCAAAATGTCAAGGAATTATACTATCCGGGCATTGACATCTCTGTATCAAAAGAAGAAATTGTTGTCAAAACAGTTTCAGGGCGCAAGCAATACAAAGCCATGGTTGGTACATATGCCTCTCACATCTCAAATATGATTCATGGTGTAACGGAAGGTTTTGAATACAAAATGAATATTGTGTACTCTCACTTCCCGATGCAGACAAAGGTCAACGGCAACACGTTTGTTATCAGCAATTTCCTTGGGGAAAAGAAGCCGCGCATTGCAAAGATTCTTGGCAATACAACTGTTAAAATCAGTGGCAACAACGTGATTGTTTCCGGTATTTGCAAAGAAGATGTCGGGCAGACAACAGCCAACATCGAACAGAAAACCAAAATCAAAAGATTTGACCCGCGTGTTTTCCAAGACGGAATTTATGTGGTGGAGAAATCAGGGTGATCTCAATGACAACAGAAGACAATACTCCTGATATTGAAGAAAACGTAAATGTTGACGTCGAAGATTCTGAAACCCTCAGCATCCCTCAAACCAATTTGTTGGACGCTGATCCCGAAGTCAGACGTTTGTTCAATGTCAGAAAAGTTCAAAAAGGCAAAAAGCCTGCCTTTAACAGATACTGCCACCACAAGTTTAGGAGACTCAACACAAGATGGAGACGTCCGCGCGGCTTACAAAGCAAGCAGCGTGCCGGTTTTTGGAGCAAAGGCGCTGTGGCAACTGTCGGCTATGGCAGTCCCGCCCTCGTAAAAGGCCTTCACCCCTCCGGTTTTGATGAAGTCTTGGTCAGCAATGTTGATGACTTAGTGCTTGTTAACTCCGAATTTGAAGCTGTCAGAATTGCAAGCGGTGTCGGCGGTAAAAAACGTGCAGCCATCGTTGCCAAAGCAGCTGAATTTAACATCAAAGTGTTAAATCCCGGAAAGGAGGAATAATCATGGCAAACTTAAAAAACCAAAGAAGAATGGCCTCCCAAATCCTCAACTGCGGCAATGACCGTGTTTGGATGGATCCTGAAGCTGCTGACAAAATCTCTGAAGCCATCACCCGTGAAGACATTCGCGGTTTAATTTCCGAAGGCGTGATCAAAGCCAAGAGAATTAAAGGCGTCAGCCGCGGTCGTGCAAGACTTCTTGCTGAAAAGCAAAAGTACGGTCACAGAAAAGGCCCCGGTTCCAGAAAAGGTAAGAAAGGCGCAAGAACCCCTTCAAAAGAACTCTGGATGAAAAAGATTCGCGCACTCAGAAAGAAGTTAAAAGAAATGCGTGCCGACGAAACTCTTGACAAAAAAGCCTACTGCCGCTTCTACAGAAAAGCAAAAGGCGGAGAGTTCAGAAACGTGGCTCACTTGGAAGCTCACATTAAAAGTATGCAGTAAGCATACTTTTTCTTTTCTTTTTTTTGTTTTCGTGTTTTTTGATTCGTTTTTTTGATTCGTTTTTTGATTCGTTTTTTGATTCGTTTTTTGATTCGTTTTTTGATTCGTTTTTTGATTCGTTTTTTTGCTATTAGATTCAACAGCAAAAGCCATTTTAAATCAAATTAAGAAAAATATGAAACATC
Source organism: Methanimicrococcus sp. (assembly GCA_009776675.1). Next base: position 2,501 of record WRNK01000089.1, on the reverse strand, counting down.
ATTTTTGTATCACATTAATGAAATGGGGGTACCCTTTTCCCCAAATCTTCAAACGCTTTTAAGGAAAGACGTACCCCGTTTTTGAATCGCTTCAAGAAGAATGATGTTTCGGGTTTAAGACAAAACAAAACCAAAATCCATTGACCTTTTTTCCAAACCAAAATCCCATTATCCTTTTTTTCCAAACTAAAATCCTAACAACCTTTTCTACCAAAAACATCTAAACCCCCTCAAATTTTGTTTTCAGTAGCGCAGCGGATGAAAGCAAAATTTGAGCGTTTTCAAAAAAAAAATATTGTTACGATGATTATTGCCACCGCTGTCGATATCGCTATTGTCTCAAAAAAAATATTGTTACGATGATTATTGCCACCGCTGTCGATATCGCTATTATCTCAAAACAAAAAAACAGTTTCGTATTTTTTTATTTTATTTTTTTAAAACCGAAGCCGTTCGATTCAGCCGCCTTTGGCGACTGATCGAACGGTGGTTGATTCGGGTTTTCGTGTAAGAAAAAGAAAAACGAAACATCGATTTGTATCACCTCAATAAAAACGGGGGTACCCCTTTCCCCAAACTTCAAGCGCTTTTGAAGAAAAACGTACCCCGTTTTTGAATCGCTTCAATAAAATTGATGTTTCGAGTTTAAGCAAAAAAATAGAATTGGAACCCTAAAAACCTTTTTCCAAAAATCAAAAACGTCTCAAAAAAAAGAAAAAAGAAATAAGCCGGCTTATTTCTTTTGTTTTTGAATGAAAAATCCGATGGCTGCCAGAGCAAAAACGGCGGCGATCAAACCAAATCCGGGCGTGCTTTCTGTATCGGCTTTTTCGTTTCCAACTCTTTCGTTTGAATAATTGACGCCAATATCCTCACGTGCTTGAAAGTTTTGGGAATTGATTTCAATTTCTTCAATCGCGTTTTCGATATATTGTTTTGTGATGCCTGCATTTGCTGCCAGATCATTCTCATATGCAGAGAGTGACTTAAGCGATTCTTCTAAATCTTTAAACAGCAGCGATAATTTCATGGCGTTTTCATAGGACACATTCAAATTCACAACAACATCCTTCTCAACGGCTTCAATTTCGTCATAGGTCTCTGCCATTTCGTTGAAAATATTTGCGATATTTGGATTGCTTGTATAAAGTAAGGCTTCTGATCTGTATTTCTGAGCCGTTTGGTTTGAAACCGCAATTGATTCATTGTTGACACTCATTAAGCGGTAGACTGTAAATAACACTTGACGAAGTGTTTTTTCATCCGACACAACATCGCCTGTTCCCATGTCAATGACAATAACACCGGTTAATGGGGGGATATCTCCACCGGTTCTATACTCTGCATAATAGTACGATTTATTTTCAGATTTGTACGGACCATAAACGGCTGTCTTTTCCCCGCTTTTTGAATAAGTTTCTGCGGTTTTTAATGCTTCACTCTCAGTTATTGCACCCAAAGCAGGGGCAGTCAAGAGGGCGATTGCTAATATCGAAAGAAATAATATTTTTATTATTCTGTTCATCTTTTCACTCCTTTTGTGATTGGTTAAAAAATCCGTTTTTGGTTAAAAATCCGTTTTTAAATAAAAAAGAAACAAGAGACTCATTTCTTTTGTTTTTTAATGAGAAGACCGACAATCAGAAGAGCAAAAGCGGCAACGATGAGACTGAATCCGGGTATCAAAGATTTATTTTCGGTTGTACGATTGTTCTCCGTAAAATACTTAACATCCCCATCATAAATGGTTTGATACCATTTTTCGTGATCTAATACATCTTTTGTTGTCGTCATTTCTGTCCGGTGTCTAAAAAGCCATTCATCTTTGTCTATCTTCCAAGAAAAGCTGCCCGAATCATAATTGATTGTATCAAGTTCATAATAAACCATTGCCTGATTTACATATTCATCATCAATGGCAACCAACTCTTCAAGTGCTGAAACATATTTATTATATGCATTTTGGTATTCCATTGCTTTTTCATATGATTTATTTCCGGCTCTGAATTCTTTTGCAGCCGTTTCAGTTTGTTCCATACTTTCAACGACAGCTAAATTTATTTTTTCAACATTTTGAACTGTTTCTATTATTTTGTCGAACTTGGCGGTTTCTTGAACAAGACCCGACATATTTTTAAGTGCCATAATATCCGTTTTTAAAATTTCATCCCTTTCTTTGTAATAAGCGATCTCATTTTCTAAAAATTCCATATATGTATCGCCCACCGCAAATTCGGTACATTCTGCTATAATGATTTTTTCCGCAACATCTTTGCTCGCAATTTCCCCGTCTTCCGCGTTGATTACCACACATCCGCTCGTCATTTTTTGAGCGTATGTTGGAGAAAATATGATAAAATAATATGGAACATTTTGGTATGTGTACAAACCATAAACAATTATATTTTCAGAACTTTTTGAATACTTTTCTGCAGTCGTTAACGCTTCACTCTCAGTTATTGTACCCAAAGCAGGAGCCGTTAAAATAGAGATTGCTAATA
>WRNK01000088.1 GCA_009776675.1 Methanimicrococcus sp. | reverse complement strand
ATGACACAAGAGTTATAATAAAAAAGATCGTTCAATACAAAAACTCGAAGCTGAGGTGTTTTTTTAGAGTGAACACTTGTTTCAGATGAAAAAAGAGGCATTGTATACTTCGGAATAATTTGATAATATAACTCCGAAGAAGACGATTTATTATAATCCAAGACAGGCTGTATTTGGTAACCTGTTAAATTATTTTTTTGAAAAATATCAAGTACTTTTTCACTGATAACAAATTCACCAGTACTTGTATAATTAATATCCTTCAGTTTCTTAAAATCCAAAATTAAATTGCCAATTTGTTTTCCAATTAATAATTGGTCAGGTTCCCTTTTTTTAGGGTATTCAAATCGAGTATGATAATAAGAACCACCAATAATCCGAATATGAGGAATAAAAACATAAAGCTCATGATTCATAAAATTCGGCCAAAATTCCGGAGGAATATCTGTTCGAATAAAATATTTTTTTAAGATAATGATAAAAAGCAACGATGTCAATAAAGGGCAGAGCAGAGCGATATAAATTGTGAATTTTTCAACTAAAATTTGGGAAAAATTGTTAAAATAGACATCAAATCCAAATAAAGGAAATAGTGATAAAACCAAAACAAATGGTGTAAGAGATGGAACACAATACAGTAATCTGATGATGAATCGATTATATTTTGGATTGAGAATGACCAAAAAATATTTTTTTGTTGCTAAATAGATTCCCGGGATCGCTGATATTAAAAAATAAAATAAAATCAAGTAATTCATTCGGACCCCTCCGATGAATGGTCATTGTAGCGATGTGATACTTTATTCAAATATCCAAAAATAGAAATGTAAGACACCCCTGAAATCAAAAAGCAAACACCATAAAGCCAAGGCGTATTCAATAAATTTTGTAACGTAAATGGTGTTATAAAGTTAATAATGCAGGATACTAAAATCATTGAAATTAATAAAAAAATAAACGCATTCACAAAATGAGATGTAAATAAGATTACGACTTCCGTTCCTTTTGAATTAACATAACTTCGATTTTGACAAAAGATATAAAATGTAGAATACTTCAAGTTCGCGTATATTGTTAATGCAAAAATGTGGGTGATACATAAAACAAAAAGAATGGGTGAATCAGAAGGCAAAACGGTAACTATGAGAATTAAAAACAAAAAAATAAGAAAAAATTTGTTCATGAGATTCACCTTTTTATAAAATAAATCGAATAATAATTATTCAACTTATCATTTATTTAGCATATATGGTTTGGTATAAAATAGAATTTGTGCTTAATTTAATTTGCAATCTTCCACTTTCATAAAAACGGTTCCGACAGTTCTTACTGTGTTAACCAACACCAAATAACTTCGCCATTTGTTTTAATATAAACCGCAGGAAGACCGCCGCCCACAACCCCTGCCGAATACCAAACATGCCATACATCATCTTTTAAATATGATACGAGTTCATATTCGTCAAAAGTTTTGTTGTACTTTCTGAACGAATATTCTTTCGCAATTTCTATCGCTCTTTCTTCATCAATGGATTCTTCGTCTGTAGCCGAAAAGAAACAATAAATCACTTCACCATTTGATTTTCTAATATGAATGGCTAAGCTATGATCTTCCAATTCAGCAGAATTATTAAAATTGATAGGAGCAAACGAAAAGTACCATGTATCCTCGTATTCTTCGTTGTGATTAATTTTATAAGTATTAAAGTTGCTGTTGTATTTTTTGAACGCATACGCTTTCGCAATTTCTGTTGCTCTTTTTTTTGTGACAGGAGATAAATCACAATAAACAACTTTTCCATTTGATTTGTTGATATGAACAACAGGACCATGGACTGCATAAGTATACCAAAGATACCAATCAGGATTTTTTAATATTGGTTCATACCAAACGATCCATATATCATCATCTGATGTTACTTTGATTTCATACTCGTCAAAGTTGTCTTTATATTTTTTAAACACATATGCTTTTGCAATTTCTATCGCTCTTTCTTCATCTTCGATAGGCGTTTTTTCACCCATAAATAAGAAAAAGCAAAAAATGATCAGGCATGTGAAAACTGCAAAAGTGAGAACAAGATATTTCTTCTTCATGATTTATACTTCCTATCTTCAATCAAATTTTTTGCCCTCTCCAATTCTTTATCGTCCGTTGCAATCATGTCTTCTAAAAAATCATCTTTGTTGAAAGCAAAATTGGTATTAACCATAAAATACACCTCTAAAAAAGCTCCTCGTTTTTTCAAAACATCTGCAAATTAAACTGCTTCGTCTTCGGTTTATTCTCAATACCAAAGAAATCTTCCGCAGCCTTTGAAACGGCTTCCAAATGTTCTTTTGGAGTAAAAACGCCCATCTTCCAATTACTGACTTGAGCGTTTTCAAGGACTTGAATGAAGTGGGAGGCGTCGGTCAGTTTTTTCATATTGCCTTTCATAATTAAGGCTTTCATTTCAGCCATTTCAGGTTTTGACGGGATGTCAACAATGATGTCTTCAGGATCCACGCCGGCGGTTTCGGCAATTTCTCTTTCAACGCGGTCAACATTTTTTCTATGTTCAAAAATTCCGTGTCCGACAGCGTCGATGCCTTCGTAAAGCGCGCGTTTGTACAAATTGCGGTGATCGAGCCGGTATGCAATTTCGCCGGCAAAACCGACGTCTTCACGCATCAAGGCGATTAACCCGACGTCGTCCAGACGTGCAAACTCTTGAGGGTGAATGTTTTGAGATTTCAAAAGCATTGCACAAGCACGAGAACACATGGATTCGGCAATTCTGGCGACATGATGGTAATAAACAGAAACGTTCATCCAATATCTCGAAACAAGCAAGGATTCGGCAGCACGAATCGCACCGGCGTCTAAAACCAGCTTGTCTTCATAATAATTCATGTGATTCAACAAACGAATGTAGTCAACGCTTCCCGATGTAATTCCCGTATAGTGCATGTCGCGCGCCAAATAATCCATTTTATCAATATCAATTTCACTGCTGAGAATCTGGCTCACCGGTGTTTCACCGGCAATGTGCTTTGCAATTTTGGACGGCGTAAATCCGTAGTCTTTTAAAATGTCACCGACTTCGGTACTTGATAAAATGTGTTTGACATCATCATGGGATCTTCGCGTATATTGCTCAATCAATTTTTCAGTCGCATGTGAAAAGGGACCGTGCCCGATGTCATGAAGGAGACCGGCAACAACAATTTCATCCAAATCGTCTTTTTCAAATTCGCCAAGTGTTCCGATTTTATTTTCCCGCTGAATTTTTAAAAAAAGAGATGACAAGTGCATTGTTCCCATGCAGTGTTCAAAACGCGTATGGTTGGCTCCCGGGTAAACCAAATTTGTAAAACCAAGCTGCTTAATACGCCTGAGACGCTGCATTTGCGGCGTATCAAATAAGAGCTGCTTGAAGCGGTCAAATTCAATATAACCGTGAATCGGATCCAAAATAATATTTTTTTCCATAACAACCCAACCACAAACTTGCAACCGACAATAACAGTGTATAAGTGTAAGTGTAAAGTGTATAAACAATATATAATTTAATTATCTTTTCCATCTTTTTAATAGTTTTGTTTATTTTTATCTCTTTCGACGGTTTTCGTTTTTTTATTTGGTTATTATTTGATTTATTATTTGGTTTAATAATTCATCTTAAAATCCGATTGCATTGATTAATTATAAATAGGTGTGATTTTAATTTGAACAAATTCCAATCCTCTTGAGGAGTCATTGAAATGAAAAAGAGAGACATGTCCGAAAAAGATTGTCTGGAATTGTTTGAAAACGATTCTTTATTTTTTGACACATTACATGCCGCCGACAACGTCCGAAAAGAGCTTTGCGGAGACGTTGTCACCTATATTTTAAACGCAAATATCAATTTTACAAATATGTGTACCGGAACGTGTCGCTTTTGTGCGTTTAAAAAAGCAAAATCGGGGGCCGATAGTTTCTTTTTAACGCCGGAACAAATCGGGCAAAAAGCGCTGGAAGCAAAAAACGCAGGCGCAATCGAGGTTTGTGTCCAAGGCGGCCTCTGTCCTGAAATTGATACCCATTTTCAGGTTGAAATTTTGAATCAGATTCATAAAAAAACAAATCCAAGCGGCGGCATTTCTATTCACGCATTTTCGCCGATGGAAATATTGATGGCAGCTGAAAACGCCGGACTTGACTTAAAAACAGCTTTAATCATGCTCAAAGAAGCCGGTTTAAATTCTGTTCCCGGAACTGCCGCAGAAATTTTGGTGGACGATGTTCGCCAAGTCCTGTGTCCCGATAAATTAAGTTCGGATGAATGGGAAAATGTGATTGTGACGGCGCATAAATGCGGTTTGCCATCCACATGTACGATCATGTATGGGCATATCGAAAATAACGAAGACCGTGTGAAACATTTGTTCCGGTTAAAGCGCATTCAAGAAACGACCGGCGGTTTTACCGAATTCATTCCGCTTACCTTCCTTCACGAAAACACACCGCTTTACAAGCAAGGCGTCGTTGAGTCCGGAGCTTCCGGTTTATTGGATTTGAAAATGTATGCCATCCCCCGTTTGCTCTTTCGTGAAAAGCTGAAAAATATTCAAGTCTCGTGGGTCAAATTGGGAACCAAATTCAGCCAAGTCGGTCTCGGATGTGGCGCCAACGATTTCGGCGGCACATTGATGGAAGAAAATATTTCCCGCGCCGCCGGTTCAAGATACGGATCCTCCATGACGCAAAAAAAGATCGAAAGCTGTATTCGCCAGATCGGGCGCATCCCAAAGCTTCGAACAACTTCCTATAATTTGGTAGAAGATCTTCAAATCAAACATCCAATACAAACTGTTTGAGCTGTTAAATGACTTGGTGCTGATGAGATGGAAGCCATTTTTATTATTGCTTTTTTAATCCTTTTAGGATACTTTCTCAAAAATCGTGGTCTTTTGACTGAAAAAGACAAAACCGCTTTGAATAACATTGTTCTTCAAGTCGGTTTCCCTGCTTTGATTTTCGTTTCGATGCTTCGAAATGTTCATGCTGCAGAACTTGAATCTTACCTGAAACTGACGCTTTTTATTTTAATCATTTGCATTTTCTGTATCATCCTGTCTTACTTTATCGGCAAAGCCCTTAAATTGCCGCCGAAATCACTCGCTGCTTTTGTGCTTGTATGTGCGTGTGGCAATACCGCTTTTATCGGATTTCCGGTGATTACAGGCTTTTATGGAAATGACGGCTTTACACGCGCCATTTTCTGTGACGCTGTCACGCTAATCGTTCTTATTATTTTATCCACATATCTTGCTTCTAAAATCAGCAGACAGAAAGTGAATATTTTTCGCCAAATCTTAAAATTCCCGTCAACGATTGCTTGGGTGCTGTCATTAATTTTGATTTTGTGCGGCATTGATTTATCTCATTTCCCGACGATTGCTGTTACAATTTTGGATATGATTTCGGCTCTTGTTGTTCCGTTGATTATGCTTTCCATCGGAATTTCTCTCTCCCCCAAATACCTCAAAATCGCTCTCGTTCCCGCCATTCTCGTGACAGCCCTTCACTCCATTATTGCGCCTGTTGCAGGTCTTTTTCTCACAAATGCCTTTCAGTTTTCGGAACTTGACAAAAAAGTCGCCGTTCTTCAAGCCGGAATGCCGCCTGCAATGATGTCGGCCGTATTTTCAGAACTTTACGACTTTGATACAAAGCTAATCTCGGCGGCCATTTTTCTTGCAACGGGCTTTG
>WRNK01000087.1 GCA_009776675.1 Methanimicrococcus sp. | reverse complement strand
AACATCGGCTTCTTCTGCGGCAAATGTCGGTGGAATAAAATCTACATGAAGACCGCGTGCTTTTCCGACAACGGCTTGGACTTTATCGGATGTGGCAAAGAGTCCGCCGATTTCAAGAGCGGTTTGACGAATCAGGGCGTCTATAGCTCCGACCGATGCACTTTTGATTTGCTCAGGTCCGGGACGGCTGCCTTTAAACTGAAGGTGAATTTTTCCGGCTTCATCCATTTGACGCAATTTCAAAAGCTCATCTAATCCCGATACACCAATCCCTTTTTTTTGATTGGACTGATGTTCAAGCTCTGCCAAAACAGCTTCAGGAATAACAATATTTAAAAGAGCGTCGGGATCGGATGAGACGTAGCGTCCGCTTTGGACAGCACGGGATAAAACACCATCAACAACTGCGCTTGTATCGCAGATAACAGTTTCAATCGAAAAACGGCGTTTCGGATCAAAATCAAATCCGAAATCGGATTCAACGATTTTTGATTTAAACGTCTTTGAAGTGGATTTGGGAGGAGAATTTCGGGGTGTCATAAAGAATAATAGAGATTTATTTCTATAATAAACCATTTGAAAAGAAAAATCCGAAATAAAGAGACATTATAAAACGACTTCCGATATTTTTTCAAGGGCTTCATCTAACTTTGATTGCATTGCATCACCAACAACAGTACCTGTGAGCCCGATACTTGAAAACACCGACAAGACCTTGCTTTTTGAAGAAACGGGATCAAATTCTATGTCTGAAATATCTGTACGACCATGATAGGCACAAAGCGCAGTACAGACGGTTCCAATCATGATATTGTCAAACGGTCTACTCGTCAAAATGCAATCATGAGCTGCTCCGATAAGTCTCCCATCCATTTCCAGCTTGCGATAAGGCTCTCTTGCAACTCGTGAAATCGGGTCGTACAGCAATTCATTTGAAAATCGCGAGATTTCCTTTTCGGCATACCATGTCAAAAAATCACTCTCATTACTTTCATCGGCTGCTTTGATTTTTTGGACAGCCAACATTTCATTCATCGCTCCGACAACGATTTTTTTTAATTCATCATATTTCATGACATCGTGTATGTATCGAAGACCGCGCATTGCTCCGAGGTATGCAGCGATGCAGTGCGGCGTATTGTGCAAGAACAACTTTGCAGTCCATTGCTTATTAATTAATTCATCTTCGCTCAAAAAAGAGATGTCTCCGTCTATTGAGCCGGCGCGATCATCAATAAAGAGACAGCCATCTTCGCTGTGGATTGCCAACGGGTCACGCAAAAGACTTTCTTGAGAAGCCGTATTAGACGTTATAACATCCGGCACCGCAAAATAGACTTGATCGTAATTGAGATGCGTTCTCACAATCTGCACTGTTTTGGGGTCGTTTTCACATAAAATGATGGGGCATGAAACACCTTTTAGACAATTTGATGCATCTCTCACGTTTTTTGGACCAACCGACATAAAAACGGCAGCCGGATTATCAAGAGAGCCGGTCGATATTTCAGAAAGATGAAGCGCCTGATCAATCTTGACATATTTTTCTTCCAAACGATTGTTTTGAACCATAAACGTCCAATATCCTCCGTTTTTATTCATGGTCTCGATTAACTCTCGGTTCGAATCGATAAACAGCAAACGGTATCGTTCCATATTCATTTTCCAGGGAAGAAAACCGCGACCGATTGCTCCTGCCCCGATAATGGCAATCGTTTCCTTGTTTGTCGTCAAATTGAATGTTTTTTGGGTTGACCTTGAAGGCGATTTTTGAGATGTCATAATGGATAATTAGATTTTTTCTATAATAAATTGTTTGAAAAGAGAATTCCGAGGTAAAAAAAGAGAAAAGAAAAAAGAGAAAAGAAAAAAGAGAAAGAAAAAAAAGAAAAAAGAAAAAGAGAAAAGAAAAAAAAGAGAGATTAATGAGCAATTTGCCCTCAATCATCTATTTTTTCACCGACGACGTCACCGTCAAGCGTTCTATAAAAACAAGACTTGTAACCGGTATGGCAAGCTCCGGCGGTTTGAGTGACAAGAAGCAAGAGAACATCCGTATCGCAGTCTGTCAAAATTTGCTCTACTTTTTGATAATGTCCTGAAGTTTCTCCCTTTTTCCACAAAGATTTGCGGCTTCGGCTCCAGTAGTGAGCCATTTTGGTCTCCATTGTTAATTGAAGAGCTTCCCGATTCATGAAAGCAAACATCAAAACCTCTTTTGTGCAAACATCCTGAACGATCACCGGAATGAGACCGTTTTCAAATTTCAAAGAGGAGAGAAGCGAATCGGAGGAGTTTGAAAGTTGAACCATATTGAAAAAGCCGATGATTGAATATATAAATGTTTCGATTTTTTAAAAAAACGAAGGCATATCAACTTGTAAGTACTTCTCAATTTTGTGAAATAACTATGAAAACGGATTTCACATTCGGCATTTCCGAAATCGATCATTTGGCAGGACATAAAATCGAAAGTATGTCATTTCTTCTTCTGGCCGGAAATGATGATGAAGGAATGCGTTCCTTTTTGGCGGAGATGAAAAAATCTCAAGGGAGGCACGCCAAAAAAGAACAAAAAAGTTGGCAATTCATCAAAGCGGATTTAAAAAACAAAAATCTTCTTGATGAAATTGCCAATGGTTTTGAAATTTTTGAAACAGATCTAACCACTTTTGAAACAGATCCAGCCAATCAAGACACAAAAAAACAAAGTATCATCTGTGTGATTGAAAACTTGATTGATTTTTCATATTCAAAAGAAGAAACGACAGACCTTGCAAATCTGTTGAAAAAAGCCGCCGCATTGATCAAAAACGCGGAACAGAAATACGAAATCATATTAATTGCGGTATTATATGAGGGAATTTTTCCGACATTTTTTGAAAATCAATTAAAACATCTTGCTGATTCATATTTTCAGTTTGAAATGACGAAAAAATACACAGATTTTGAAAGAACACTATCGATATGGAAATACAAAGAAAGTAACATCGGGGGAAAAATATTGAGATATGTTCTCCAAGACGGCGGGTTTCAAATTGAAAACAAGAAACGGATTTATTGATTTTTTGTGGATAAGGGACTCTCCATTCTATCGATAAAACCAAAAACTCGATATTTTATCCTTATCCTTTTTTCAAAAGAGTTTTTGTTTTCGAAGAGCCCAATAATCAAAACAAAGTCTTTAACATTGGAAAGCCCCGTTTATGAGAAAGGCGGCGTTAAAGGCATTATAAAATAATGCAATCCATTTCCATTTTGGGGGGATTATACATTTCTTTGCCGGCTGTGGGGTTTTTAAACTTTTCGTTTTTAAGAATTTCGGCAGATTCATGTGTGAATAACTGCATGACTCTCTTGAAGGAAGATTGATTTATGAACGACAAAAACAGACAGTTCTTTAAAGGCAAATGTATTCACACAGCTTGGGATGAAAAAAACAAAACGGGGTTTTTGCATGACTTCTGAAATTGTTATTATGAATAAAAATGCAGTTTCAATGGCGGCAGACAGCATATCTACAATTGTTTCACATGCCGAGCATCATGACATTCAGAGAAAAACCTATTCTTCGTCAAATAAACTGTTTGCCCTTTATGACCATTCTATTGGCATTATGATTTACAATGACGCCAATTTCATGGGTTTGCCATGGGAGACGATTATTCACGCTTTTCGAGAGCATATCAAAAATGAAGGGAAACGGTTTGGAACATTAGAAGACGGCGTTGAGTGTTTTATATCCTTTTTAGAAAACAATGAAATGTTTGACAAAGACGAACAAGCTCGTTTTTTCATGGAGGAGTTTGAGGAGTATCATAAAAATTTACTCGATCATTTGCTACAATATTTGGAGAAATATTTCGAAAAAATTTATTTTAATCATTCGAACGAAGAGTTAAATCAAAAAGATAAATTAGAAATTTTGAAACAGGAACTTGATAAAATTATTTTGCAAACTCAGATTACAAAACCGTATGATCAAAATTTTAATGACGAACTTGAGTTTTATTTGCAAGAAATCAATGGAATTTGTCTGAATATCTATGAATCTACATATGACGTTTTAAAAGAACAATTAGAAACAATAAATGATTTGTTTTTTAATAATCATATGCTAGGTTGTATGTCCGGTATCGTTTTTGCAGGATTTGGGGATAATGATTACACTCCCAAAGTTTGTTCTCTTTTAATCGACAGGTTGTTATTGAACAAACTCGCATACATTACTGATTTTGTCGAAGGTTGTACTGTGAGTGCGCACATTTTTCCATCCGCACAAAGGGAAATTATTGATGCTTTTGTTAAAGGTATTAGTCCCATCTTTGAAGAGGATGTAAAAACGGCTATAGATGATTCTTTTTCAGATATTCACATTTCATTCATGTCTAAAATTGGTGAAGAAAAATCAGAGTTGTAGCAAAAAGTCAATGATTGGGCAACCATTTTTTCTGAAAAAGGCGATTATTTGAAAAATTTTATTCAAGCTTATTCTGCCGAAGAATTCATTGCTCCGATATTTGAAGCTCTTGAAAACTTGCCCAAAACAGAACTCGCAATGATGGCTGAAACCTTAATCAACCTCACTTCATTTAAGCAAAAAATAACCAATCAACTTGAGACTGTTGGCGGACCAATAGACGTTGCTGTTATTTCAAAAAGCGAAGGATTTGTTTGGGTGAAACGAAAGTATTATTTTGATCCAAATAACAACCCTCATTATATTGCAAAACATTATAAGGAATGATGAATTAAATGATAAGTATGGAACATAATAAATATATGTCATATCTGGAATTTGAAAAAGAGTTTTTCCCAAAAAGACATCAGAAAAGATTAGATAATTTTGAAAAATGGAGAAAGGAATCTTTGGATGCTTTATTTCGGAGACGTTAACCTCCTGAATCCAATAACGGACACCTCCTCTCCCTAAAACATACACTTGCTTCTTTTCCACAATTTCCACTATGGAGGGGATGATGCCCATACATCAAATAAACTCACCTCTTTTCTTTTTTCATTTAAGCAAAAAATAACAACCAAACCCTGAAACCCGTTGGTGGACCAATAAACATAAACATTGCTCTTATTTTCCAAAAGTGAAGGATTTGTTTTGGCGAAGCTTCAATAACCCCTGCGCACCGAATAATTCTCAAAATACGCATCCATTTCACATCAAATGTTTGAGCTCCATAAAAAAAATCATTTCAAAATTTTTTGTGGATAAGGGACTCTCCATTCTATCGACAAAAATCATCAAAATCGATATTTATCCCTTATCCTTTCTCTCCAAAAGAGATTATGTTTTAACTCACCCAATAAGTTAAAACAAAGCCTTAAACACCGGAAACCTACACTTGAGAAGAAAGATGCCGATGTTAAAGACATTATAAACATATCTGTTCTCATATTAATTATTTTCTTTAATTCTATTGAATGATCAAATTAGCTTGATTTACTTTTAAAAAACATTTTTACTTTCCTTCATTTTTAATACAAATATGTATCAAATTACTCTTTAGACATATCTAATAGAGCAAATCCCCTGTTTTATGAGAAAAATATTTATATCAAAAAAAACAAGTAATCTTTAATTTTCCAAAACAAAAGTTGATTTTTCAATTTTGAGGAAAATATAATGTTGCATGAAATTCGGCTGCGGTCTTTTCCGCAGTCGTTCTCCTAAGCAAACACAATACATTCGAAAATTGAAAGTAATCACCTGTATCGCAGGCATTCATAAACAATTATTCAAGAAAAAT
>WRNK01000086.1 GCA_009776675.1 Methanimicrococcus sp. | reverse complement strand
TGAATGTCGATTTTCACGAATTTTTTGCCGTCGTAGACGGAGACTGACTTTCCGACCATTTCGGGAAGGACGACCATTGTTCTTGTGTGGGTTCTGACTTCCTTTCCGGCACGCATATCTGTCAATACGGCTTTTTGAAGGTCGGTTAACCCCCTGATAATGGATCTTCTCTCGCGAGATGGGAGGAGCGCTGCAAATTCTTCAATACTTAAAGTCTGAAGTTCTGCAATGGTTTTTCCGCGATAGGTGAACTCACCCTTGCGTTTTGGTAATCTGGATGAACCTGATGCTTTTTTTGCTGCCATAATATCACCTTAGCGTTTCTTACCGGTTCTGCGAGCGGCAATGTGACCGACTTTGGCGCCCGGCGGTGCGTTTCTGCTGACCGTTGTTGAACGGCAGGGATGCTGTCTGTTACCGCCGCCAAACGGATGGTCTCTTGGGTTCATTGCGACACCTCTGACACGCGGGAATCTCTTTGCGCGAACTTGCATTTTGTGGAATATTTTACCGGCTTTTAGGAGCGGTTTTTCAACACGTCCGCCGCCTGCAACAATACCGATGAGAGCACGGCATGTCGGGTTAAACCACTTTAATTGTCCGGACGGCATTTGGATAGAAGTTCTGTCTTCTTCGTGGGACACAACAGTTGCGTAGGTTCCTGAAGAGCGTGTAAATTTGCCGCCGTCACCCGGTTTTCCTTCGATGTTGCAGACCAAAATACCTTCGGGGATTTTTCCAATCGGCAGGATATTTCCGGCTTTCACTTCAGCATCGGGACCGCAGGCAATTTCTTGTCCGACAGCCATGCCTTCGCTTGCCAGCAACAATTGAGTTGTACCATTTTCAAAGAAGGCTTTGATAATCGGTGCGGCTCTTGCCGTGTCGTGTTCAACATCTATAATCGTTCCTTTTAAAGTGGTACCGGTTGCCACTGCAGGGTGCATTAGCTCTGCTTTGAATTTGTGGGAAGGTGCTCGAAATGTCGGGCTGCCCTTACCTCTTCTTTGTGCGATAATTCGTTTACCCATGTATACCACCTTATGCTAATCCGAGCCTGGTTGCTATTTCGTGTGCTGCATCCGGCTTTTCGAATGTAATGATTGCTTTTTTCAGTCCTTTCATGGTGGTCATTGTCCTGATATTGACAACTTTAAAACCGTAAAGTTCTTCGATGTCGTTTTTGATTTGGTGCTTGTTGGCACGAAAATCAACGATGACTTGGAGTTTACTGTTTTCCATGTGGAGCATGGCCTTTTCTGTAATGAACGGATATTTAACAGACATCATTCAAAAACACCTTCCTTTTGCGCAAGTTGTTCGATTGCTGATTTGGTCCAAACAGTCAAGCGGCCGGCGTGTGTACCGGGAGCCAGAAGTTCAGTGTTTAGGTTGGCAACGTCTGTGATGTCAACGCCTGACAAGTTTCTTGCAGCGAATGCGACAGCAGCGTCATTTCCTGTAACAACCAAGAGACTCTTTCTGTTCTTGTATTTTCTTCCTCTCATTTTACCGCGGCCGGCACGGATATTGCGTCCGAGTTTGGCACGCATAACGTCTTCNTAAACGCCGATGGTTTCAAAGAAGGAGACGACATCTTTTGTCTTGGACAGGTTTTCAAAGNCGNTGTCNGCAACGATTGGGAGTTCTTCNGTCATGAAGATGTGTCCGCGTGTGATGACAAGGTCTTCATTGCANGTTGCTGCAATGGCAGATCTGACAGCCATTTGTTTTTCCTTTTTGTTCATTTTTTCGGAAAAGTCTTTTTCCGGCTTTGGCGGGTGTGCGCGGCGACCGCCTCTTGCGTGCGGAACTCTTGCTGCGCGGGAGCCGTTTACAATTCTTGGAATGTGAGAGGCGCCTCTGCCTGAACCCCAGCCTGTTGCAGATGTCTGCATACCGGCATAAAGGGTTGTGCCGTAGGGATGTCTTCTGTTGGCTTGTGCCGCTAAGACGGCCTTTTTAATAAGGTCGGGACGGTAGTCTTCGGAAAAGACGGACGGGAGTTCGATTTCTCCGACAGCGTTACCTGATAAATCTAAAATTTTTGCTGTGACCATTTTTTCACCCCTGTTGAGACTGCACGCTGACGTGAACGATTTGCGGTTCTCCGGGCTGTGCTTTTTTGTATCTGATCGGGTCTCTGAAGCGGATTAATCTCTTAGACGGTCCCGGAACGCTGCCCTTAATGAGGACATAATCGCCTCTGACAAGACCGTAATTGATGATTCCGCCGGCGGGCGTTATTTCTTCGCCGTTGGTACCGACTTTCAAAATGCGTTTGTTGTATTCGGTTCTTTGGTGGTAGCCGACTTGACCCATTTGGGGGGTTTGCCACATAACGTGGTCGGGGTGCCACGGACCAAGGGTACCGATTTGTCTCAAGCTGCCTTGGCGGGAGTGTTTGCCCTTCATGAGTGCAATTCCCCATCTTTTAACAGGACCTTGGGTTCCTTTGCCTTTGGTAATTGCAGCTGCGTCAACGATTGTGCCGTTCTTGAAAACATCGGTGAAGCGAACTTCTTTGCCGAGGAGAGATTTGGCGTATTCGAATTTTGCAGCCATGTCAGTTCCGCTGATACCGGATTCCATGACATCGGGAATTTTCTTTGGGATGCCTGTCAATGATTTCGGATGCGTATATGTAATGACACGAATGTCAGAAACGTTTCCTGCTGAGATCATTTCTTGAATTTTTGCAAGATTGTCGGCAGATTTGTCTGTTTTTGGGACGCGTAATCTGCGAGACAACTCAGGCTCAAGATTTGTTGTCCAGGCTTCTGCGGCTGCAATTTCGCCGTACATATTTTTAACGTATGCACGAATGGCAGCAACATGAATTGCGGGGGTTTCAATAATTGTCACCGGAACGGAAATTTCCGCACCTGCGGTAAGACTCGTTTTGACGTCATCAATCATAATGACGTGAGTCATGCCTGCTTTGTATCCTGCAAATGCCTGTAATTTTGGCTGACCGGCGCTTTCCGGCCAGGACCTGAATTTGGGAACAGGACTTTTTGCCCTTTTTCGCGGGCTGTAAGCTCTGGATCCTCGGTCAGGTCTGTGTATGCTTGACATTTTTTGACTCCTATTTTGGTTTTCTATCTTGCCGGGAGCAAAAAAACAACAGGTCAGTAAGCTATGGAAAGATTAAGAAAATCCAAAACAAAGTCAGTGAAAAGAATATTCAAAACATTTCAGGCAGAGATACATTTTTGGATCGCTTAAGCGTGCTTGAGCGTGCTTGAGCGTGCTTGAGCGTGCTTGTGCATGCTTGAATGTGCTTTAACTCGCTTTTGATCCTGTTCAAATGCCTTGTTTATGTCTTATATTATGTACTCTCAGACAAACCTTGAAATCCTTGATCCGAATCTTTGAAATCTTGATTCACGAATCAATTTGGATTCATATCATCTTTTTTTTAAATCCATCCACAACATCGACGACGAAAATAAACATTAAAGTAACATTTTCGTGTTTCCCAAACATTGTTGTCGGGATCGGGCATTCGTGTGAATTGGCCCTGACACTTATGTTGTTTCTACCGTTCTCACCGGATTTGTAATTATTTATAACAAGCAGAATCATCAGAAATAAAATCATCAGAAATACGGCTTGATCATAAGTAAGACGGGAAGATAATATAAAACGCTGTATTTAAAGATATTGCTTGATAAAAGAACCCAATGAAATAGAGTATTATTATTGAATATGTCAATGAAAGGATGTCTTTTGTTATACATGTGTTATTTGATTCATAAGCGAATAATATGATTTCGATACTATTATATACATTAGTGTTGTTCATTAATATCAAAAGTATTACATGCTGCCTTTTTGTTTTTAAAACGGAAAGAGAAGATAACATTTAATTTATTAAAAAATTCCAAAAACGGTGTGCAAAGATACGATTAAAAAACATTGAAAATGTTAATTTGAAAAGACTGATTCATAGATAGAACTCTGATACAAAATGACAATGAAAGATTGATTCATAGATAGAACTCTGATACAAAATGACAATGAAAGATTGATTCATAGATAGAACTCTGATACGAAATGACAGTGAAAGACTGATTCATAGATAGAACTCCGATATAAAAATGACAGTGAAAGTTGGTGTTCATGAAAAATAATAAAGAAAAGCAAATGACAATTCAATCAAGCAATAACTCCGGCAAAAATGAAACGGATCATTTCCAGGAAGATCATTTAAAAATTTTTGAAACAAAAATAGGATATTCTTTTCAAGACAAGAGTTTATTGTAGAATGCTTTGACACAATCCGCCAACAAAAGAACCGCTTTTTTTGGAGACGCTGTTTTGGGTTTTGTCGTATCGGAGTATTTATTTATTAATTTTTCTGAGCTGGAACAAGGCGATTTAACAAATTTAAAATCCCATCTTGTTTGTGATGAACAATTGGAACAGATTGTTAAGAAAAAGGGTTGGGACAATTATTTGGTCATTGAAAAAGGAATTCCCAAAAAGTCAAAGAAAATGAATTCAACTTTTTTAGAGGCTATCGTCGGCGCCATTTATTTGGACGGCGGCTTGCCGCCTGCTGCAAAATTTGTCCAAAAACATGTTGTTACAAAAAGAGAAGCAAAAAAGCAATTAAAGAGTTTAGTATCACCTAAAGTTCAGTTGTATGAATTCTGCCAACAAAATTACTGCGGTTACCGGCCGGATTCATTTTTGATTTTTGAAGAAGGTCCGCCGCACGACAAAAATTTTGTGATGGGCTACTTGCTGCCCAAAGAAATCACACTTTTGGATAAAATCATACAAGCAGAAGGAGCAGGACGCACAAAATCAGACGCTGAATCCAAAGCTGCTGAAAAAATAATTCTAAAATTAATTCGATTGGGATTGATGGAAAAAAAATGAAATGCCAATAAATTAAATTGCCGCTATTAACTTCATTATTCTGCTGTTCTGTGCTTTGGATAATTCGCTTGCTCTTGTTTCCAAAGCCTTTGCAAACAGTTCTTTGCTGTCGGAATCAATACAAACCGCAATCCTCTCGGCATGCTGGGGGATTTCTTTTGCTCTGCAATTTGCAAGATGGTCAAGCAGAATAGGAAATACCTTTGCATGATAATCGCTGTTTGCTTGGCAAAGCAGGGCAAAAACGCTGATGCTGTTATCAACCGTAATGACGCTTCCTTTTTTGTATGCAGCAAGGATTTCAGGAAAGCGGTGAAATATCACTTCCGATTTAATCGGAGTAACATAAGCCAATGCTTTCATGCTCCCCCAAACAATCCGATTGTTCTTGCTTGATAACGCTGTAATAAAATCGTCAGCAAAATCCGCAATCAATTCCGGTTTTCTTTGCCCGATTTCGTATAAAACTTTGATGCAGTCATTAGCCACCGCTTGCTCTTTTGATTTTAACCCTTCCGCAATTTCGCAAATCCCGTTCATGTCCATGCTGTCACATAACTTCTTTGCAAGTTCAATATTTGGGATTTCGTCATTGCGTCCAAGTCTGCAGGCTAATAACTCCATCATTGAAACACCTTTTGATTTTTTTTAAGCAAAATGATTTTCCCAAGCCGGAAGTTTTTTCATCATAGACAGCGCTGCGCCTTCGGCAACTTCGCGCTCCAATCCTTGCGTTTTGATGACAAAGTCCGTCATATTCTCTTTTTTTTCTTCAAAAGACTGCATTGTGCCATCCGGACGGGCACAGTAAATGCAATAGTCTTTGCTTTCATCGTTCATTGCGAAGTCGGCGGCGCTGTTCATAGGCATACCGC
>WRNK01000085.1 GCA_009776675.1 Methanimicrococcus sp. | reverse complement strand
GAAAACGATTTTTCCGAAAAGAAAATGAGTTTGTATGAAAAGCGCTGGAAAAAAGAACTTGGGCGCGAGCTGGATATCGGCATGGCGGCACACGCCTATCGTATGAAACTGGAAGATAAAGAAATGAACGACATATTTGAGACGCTCAACGATCCCGAAATTTTGAGTTTGATCACCGAACATGGCGATATGGATCATCCGTCCGTTTTGATTCGAAAATTGATGTTGTCCAAACATTCTTTGAAGATGATGAAACTTGCCGGCACTTTTTTTAAAACGGTTCTGTAAATATTGAGTGATTGTAAAACAGTGGATTATACGCTGCCATTTGGCGTGAAAAACATCTGCGGAATTGTCTCTGCACTGCGGAGACTTTTTCAAATACTCAAATTGTCTCTACGCTGTGGAGACAATTTCAGATATTCAAATTGTCTACACACTGTGTAGACAATTGAGTTGGAGCCACATTAAGGCAATTATGTACATCGAAAACAAACTGCAAAATAACGCTGCCGCTGATAATTTTTAGAACCAAAAAAAAGTGTGTTTTTACTGCTATTTAAACTATTGTATTTTTTCATTTTCGGAGTTTTGATATGCACGAACAGCAACATAGGGATAAATGAAGAACAAGATCTCTAAAAACCAAAACATTTTGTTTGCCGATATTAAAACACTCATAGAGCAAAGCAAACAGCAAGTTGCCGTCGTTGTAAATTCCACTATGGCAATGCTTTATTGGCAAGTCGGCAATAGAATAAAAACAGATATTTTACAAAATAAACGAGCAGAATACGGACAAGAAATTGTGAAACAATTATCTGCTGATTTAACCAAACATTATGGTAAAGGTTGGAGTGAAAAACATCTGCGACATTGTCTTCGCTTTGCAGAAACTTTTCCGGATATTCAAATTGTCTACACACTGTGTAGACAATTGAGTTGGTCGCATTTACGGCTTTTGGCATACATTGATGAGCCGTTAGAACGAGAATTTTACATAGAAATGACCAAATTGGAACAATGGAGTTTTAGATTGCTTCGAGACAGAGTACAATCAATGCTTTACGAAAGAACGGCAATCAGTAAAAAACCCGAAGAAACCATAGAATACGACTTGGAACTGCTGAAAAACGAACAAAAGCTGACACCTGATTTGGTGTTTCGAGACCCTTATTTTCTTGATTTTCTCGGTTTACACGACACATATTCTGAAAAAGATTTGGAAACGGCAATCATCATCGAATTACAAAATTTTATCATTGAATTTGGCAGCGATTTCTCTTTTATGGATAGGCAAAAAAGAATTTCAATTGACAATGAAGATTATTATCTTGATTTGCTTTTTTACCATCGCCGATTAAAATGTTTGGTTGCAATTGAACTGAAATTCGGCAAATTTAAAGCAGCGTACAAAGGGCAAATGGAACTCTATTTGCATTGGCTGGACAAAAACATAAAACTGGATGGCGAAAATTCCCCGATCGGACTTATATTGTGTGCAGGAAAAAGCGATGAACATATCGAACTTTTGCAGTTGGAAAGCAGCAATATTAAAGTGGCGGATTATCTCACGCAGCTCCCCGATAAACAGCTTCTTGAACAAAAATTAAGAACGGCAATCGAAATCGCAAAAAATAGGCTGGATGCAAATAATGACAAATAAAGTTGACTTCTTTATAAAACGATGATTTTAAATTGCAAGGGAACTTTATTCCATTCGCCAGTAAATATGATAGAAAAGGGGAGTATATGATGACAACTTATGCAATATTTGCTTATTTATCTCTTATTGCAGTGATCTCATCACCATTTATTTTAATGTCAGCAATAAAAAAAATACATGACCAAAAGTTCCCATATATGGAGTGTTTTTTATTAGCGTCCTGTGGTTTTGTTGTGTGGCTCTGGTTTGTCGCTGCATTTTCATATTTATGACTCGCATCGCAATTTGTTCGGTTGGGAAAAATATGCTTATCTGCCATATAGAAAGCGAAAGACTTTATTTAATTTTCAACAATCTCACAGCATTCAAAATTGCAATCAAAGACACCCCGACGTCTGCAAAAGCCGCCTGCCACATGGAAATGTATCCGAGTGCCCCCAGCGCTAAGAACAAAACCTTAACGCCCAACGCAAAAATAATGTTTTGATAAACAATGGCCTTTGTTTTTTTGGCAATTTCAAAAGAATCCGCAAGCTGCGATGGTGCCCCTGTCATGAGAACGATATCCGCCGCTTCGACGGCAGCATCGTTGCCAACGCCGCCAACAGCAATGCCGATATCGGCACGCATCAAAGACGGGGCGTCGTTAAGTCCGTCGCCTACAAAAACAACTTTGCCCTTTTTGTTTTTTTGGCGAACAGATTCTTGAATTTGTTCCAAAACTTCTGTTTTTTGGTGCGGCAGCTGCTGAGTGTAAACAACGTCAATTCCCAAATCAGCCGCAAACGCCTGACCGACTTTGTTTGTGTCACCGGTAATCATAACGGTTTGTTCAATGCCGTATTTCTTTAACCGTGACAAAGCATTTTTGCTGTCTTCTTTGACTTCATCAGAAATCGCAATGCGTCCGGCAAGCTTGCCGTTGACGGCAACGTAAATGTGCGTTTCAATGTCTTCCAAAGGAGAAGGGGAAGGAGAATCAGAATGAGAATGAGAAGAAAAGGAAACATTTGTTTCAATTTTTTCTTTTGACATTAATTTTTCATTGCCGATGAGGATAATGTGTTTGTCGTAAACGGCTTGGATGCCGAGACCTGAAAATTCATTATATTCAGCAGCAAGCGACGGGTCGAAAACAAAACCTTTTTCTTTGGCAGCATGAACGATTGACAAAGCAATCGGATGGTTTGAAAAGGATTCGGCTGCGGCGCTAAAAGTTAAAATCTCTTTTTCCGAAAAAACGGGAGAAACGGGAGAAGTGGGAGAATCGGAAGAATCGGAAAAATCGGAAAAATCGGTAGATTCCGAAATATCAATGCGGACGACATTAAAAACGCCTTTTGAAAGGGTTCCGGTTTTATCAAAAATAACCGTTTTAACTTGTGTCAAGCCTTCCAAATAATTGCTGCCTTTAACTAAAATGCCTTTTTTGGAAGACGCACCGATGCCGCCAAAATAACTGAGCGGAATGGAAATCACTAACGCACACGGGCAAGAAATCACAAGAAAAATCAAACCGCGGTAAAGCCATTCACTAAATACGGAATTTGGAAGAATGAGCGGGGGAATAAAAGCAACGGCTGCGGCAGCCAATATCACGGCAGGTGTGTAGTATCGGGAAAATTTTGTAATAAATTTCTCCGTCTGTGATTTTTTGGAAGATGCGTTTTCAACCAAATCCAATATTTTGGATACGGCGGAGTTTTCAAATGTTTTGTCAACGCGAATTGTCAGCATTGAACTTTTGTTGATGCTTCCCGAAAGGACNCTGTCTCCTGTATGAACGGTTTTTGGAACAAACTCTCCCGTAAGCGTCGAGACGTCAAGAAAAGAACGCCCGAAAATGACTGTTCCGTCAAGCGGTACCTTTTCGCCGGGTTTGACAATAATCGTATCTCCGATCGAAACATCTTTTGGAGAAACGGTTTTGTAAAAACCGCCGACATTCAAATGGGCATAATCAGGGCGAATGTCCATCAGTTTGTAAATCGACTTTCGAGACCTGTTGACCGCAGCCTCTTGGAAAAAAAGACCGATTTGATAAAAAATCATGACAGCAACGGCTTCCGAAAAATCACCGATTAAAAAAGCACCGACTGTTGCAATTGTGAGCAAGAAATTTTCATCAAACAATTTGCCGCGGAAAATACTTTTGAATGCCCGATAAACGACATCGCCGCCGATTAAAATATAACAAGAAAGAAAAAGAGTCCATTCAATCCATGAATTGTGTGCAATTTGATTTAAAAAATCCAAATCAAAATCCAATGTATGGGAGATATGAATAAAAACCGCAATCAGATAAATGAAAAAACCAATCCCGATGCGTATCAATTTCTTTTTATCGACAAGTTCAGTCCAAGAAATTTTATCTTCTGCCGCCGATTTTTCAAAACTTTTCTCCCCCCCAAGTGATGTTTTGGATATTTGGGCAGGGTTTTTTTCCAAAACAGAGACATGAGATTCAATCGAATGAACAATTTTTTCAATGTCGGATAAGATATGATCCGCAGACTGCTCTTTGATTTGAACCGTTAAAATGGCAGTTGCAAAATTGACGGACGCCTCTTCAACGCCGTCCAATTTTTTGATCTCACTTTCCATTTGAGCGGCACAATTGGCACATCCGAGACCTTTTAAATAAAATTCTTTTTTAACCATGATTGATTTGATCCGTGATTGTGTTTAAGAGTATGAAAAATGACGCACATTCTTCATACTTTTGTTAAATTTTGAATAAAAAGTATTACGAATTATTAAGAAAAACGAAACGTATATAAAGATATCTCATCTGTTTATGAAAAAAGAGATACAATCGTAGCAAACAAAGAATAAAAAAAGAGGTAAAAAGTAACAAGCTCGGTTGATTTATGAAAAAAGAAGTGCAATCGTAACAAACATGGAATAAAAAAGGATTCAAAAAGTAACAAAGTCATCCGAAAATAAAAACAAAAACAAAAATGAAAAATAAAAGCGGCAAGCTCAGTCAAAATGAAAAATAAAAGTAATCAAGTCATCCAAAAATGAAAATGTTTGAAAAAAATTAAACAAACAAAAACAAATTATCTTCCAAGCTGTTTGTGTGCCCGTGCCAAGTGACCGGCAGCCTGTGCCGCAA
Source organism: Methanimicrococcus sp. (assembly GCA_009776675.1). The sequence continues at coordinate 1,015 of WRNK01000085.1, read as the reverse complement.
CAAGAGATATTTCGCCTGCCAAAACAGCCACGGCAACAATTTCAGAAAGTGCAAGTGCATTTTCGCCTGCAACAGCCCCGGCACCGGAAACGCCCAGCAATTTTAAGCATTCTTGCTGTGTCCCGATGGATGTGCCGCCGCCGACCGTACCGACTTCAACGGCAGGCATTGTCACGGAACAAACCAAATCGCCGTTTTGATCAAAGTCCATTTCAGTCACCGTTAAACTGCCTTCGACGACGTGTGCCGGATCTTGACCGCAAGCCAAGAAAAGGGCAGCAACGATATTGGCGGCATGTGCGTTGAAACCAAGAGAGCCGGCACGCATGGAACCCAAAAAGTTTTTGCGGTAATTGACATCAAACATGGACTCTGCCGTGCATTTTAACGTATCGCGGATAAAAGAATCCGACAAGCGAACTTCCGCAATCACTGTTTTGCCGCGGCCGAGAATAGCATTGATGGCAGAAGGCTTTTTGTCCGTACACATATTTCCCGAAAGAGAAACGCACAAAACGCCTTTTTCATTCTCGATGGCTTTTGTGATGGCTTCGGATGCGATGGTAATCATATTCATGCCCATGGCATCTTTTGTGTCAAATCCGAGGCGGAGGTGAATGTTGTTGCCGCTGACAAACGGCTCGATTTTTAACAGCTGACCAAAACGTGTGGTCTCATCTGCTGCTTTTTTGAGCTTGTCAAATGTTTCCGGCAATAAAATCCAATCGTAAAATGCCTTTGTCTCTTCCAAGCTGTTGAATTTGAAGACGGGAGCGCGTGTCATCATATTTTTAAAGACACGAACCACGGCACCGCCGGATTTTGAAATAATGGAACAGCCGCGATTGACACTGGCAACCAAAGCGCCCTCTGTTGTCGCAAGCGGCAAATAATATGAACCGTCTGCATATTCGCCGTGAATCAAAACCTCACCGGCAACACCAAGCGGCATTTGAACCGCCCCGATCATGTTTTCAATATTTTTTTTGCCGACTTGATCCGCATCAAACGTAAA
>WRNK01000084.1 GCA_009776675.1 Methanimicrococcus sp. | reverse complement strand
GTTTTAAGCGGAATTGCCCTGTCGTATTTTTCATCTTAATTTTTTATCATCGCTACCTTTTTAATTTTGATTTCCGTTTTTATTTTTGAATGGCAAAAGAATTATTCAGAAATGATTGGTTTTTCACTGAAAAAGGTGAATTTATTTTTTTGACACCCCTGTCGCCAAAAGAGTACGGAACGGCTCCGTCAGAGCGTCCGATTTTGGAATATATCAACAAAGGGGTTGTTGTCATCAACAAGCCGTCAGGTCCGACAAGCCACGAAATCGCCGCCTTTGTCCGAGATATTTTAGAAGTCAAAACGGCAGGTCATTCCGGTTCACTCGATCCTGTGGTGACAGGAACGCAGCCGGTCATGATCGGTCAGGCAACGCGCGCCGTTGCAGCCCTTCGTTTGTCCGGCAAAGAATACGTTTGTTTGATGAAATTGCATCGCTCCGTTCCTAAAAAAGCAATAGAATCCGTTGTTTCCGGTTTTGTCGGTTCCGTTTACCAAATGCCGCCGGTTCGCTCCGCCGTAAAGCGCGCTTTGCGGACACGCCGGATTTATTACATTCATATTCTTGAAATTCGAGATACGGAAGTCTTAATGCAAATCGGCTGCGAAGCCGGCACTTATATCCGAAAACTTTGCCATGACATCGGTTTGGCTCTCGGCGTCGGTGCGCATATGCAGGAATTGGTTCGCTCAAAAGCCGGACCGTTTACAGACAAACGCCTCGTGACGCTGCAAGAGTTGAAAGATGCTTATGTTTTGTGGAAAGAAACCGGCGATGAATCGGGTTTGAGGGAATTGATTCTTCCGATGGAAGCAGCTTTTGAACATTTGCCGCGCATTGTTGTTCGGGATACAGCGGTTGAAGCTCTTTGCTCGGGTGCGTTTTTGGCACGCGCCGGTATCGCCGGTTACTCTGCCGATATTCAAAAAGGAGAAATGGCTGCCATTTTTTCTCAAAAAGGAGAAATCATTTCTTTGTCGTCGGCTTTAATGACGCCGGAAGAAATCCAATCTTCTGATAAAGGATTTGTTGCAAAGCCGATTGCTGTTTTGATGGAAAAAGGGCGGTATCCAAAGGCTTGGAAAAATAGAAATGAACGAGGAAAACGGGCGAATGAGCAAACGGGTGAATGAGGCAAACAAGCGAATAAGCAAACAGGTGAATGAGGCAAACAGGTGAACGAGGAGAATAGGGAACGAGACGAGCAAGGTCAAAAGAAATAATTTTGGCTGAGCAGGCAAACCCGAAACTTTGAGGAAAAACAAATTGTAGAAAAACAAATATATACCAGAAATCAGTTTTATAGATTCTGCTTCATGCCGAGGTAGTCTAGTGGTAGGGCGCAAGCCTGGAAAGCTTGTGGGGCGCAGCCCCTCGGGAGTTCAAGTCTCCCTCTCGGCGCTTCTTATTTTTATGTTTTATCTTTTGATTTTCTATGTTTTGTTTTTGTTTTTTGATATTTTGTTTTTTTATTTTTTGACCTGAAAAGATTATATAAGATGAATCCGTTAGGTTTCAGGCATTCATTTATTGTAGCCTTTGATGTTTTTTATGGGCTGCTCGCATTCGCTATTCTTTCGAATCGGGCTATATGATGCGTTTTCCCGGAGGGGAATTTATGGCAAAAAAACAAGCAAAAGAAACAACTCAAGCACCTCAAAAACCGGTTGCACAGGAAGCACCGGTAGAGGATGATATAAAGCACCTTGTTCGTATCATGAATACGGACTTGAAAGGTGCCCACCAAGTTCAATACGCTTTAACAGGTATTGACGGTATTGGTCTTCGCATTTCTAAAATTATCGCCAAAGATGCAGGCATTGAACCCACAGCTGTTATCGGTTATCTTTCTGATGAAGAAATCGCAAAACTCGATGCCGCAATTACGGGAATTGAAAAGTCTGCTCCGACATGGATGCTGAACAGACAAAAAGACTTGATTTCCGGCGAAAACAAACACTTGCTCGGTGTTGATATTGATCTGACGTTCAAAGAAGATATCAACAACTTAAAGAAAGTCCGTGCATACAGAGGTCTCAGACACGAAAGAGGTCTCAAAGTCAGAGGACAAAGAACAAAATCCACAGGCAGACGCGGTTCTATTGTTGGCGTCAAGAAAAAGAAGTGAGTGTGAGTTAAATGGTATATCCAGGTAAGAAAAATAAAGCTTATGAAACCCCAAACCACCCATGGCAGCAGACCAGAATGGTTGGTGAAGTGGAATTAGTTAAAGCCTATGGCCTTAGAAACAAAAGAGAAGTCTGGAAAGCTGAAAGTTTTCTGAGAACTTACAGAACAAACGCCATGAACCTCTTGGCCCACGTCGCTGCCGAAGCAGACGGCGAATTAAAAGGCCATGCCAAAATTGAAGCAGACCAAATTCTCGGAAAATTAATCCGCTACGGTATCTTAAAACCGGACTCCAGTGTTGACGATATCCTTGGTTTGAAAACCGAAAACGTTCTTGAACGCAGACTCCAAACTCAAGTTTTAAGACTCGGCCTTGCAAGAACCATTCGCCAGTCCCGTCAATTTATCACACATGGTCACATTGCCATTGACGGCAGAAGAACCACCATCCCAAGTATGCTCATTTCAAGAGAAAATGAAATGGGAATTTCATACTATGGCGACTCTCCACTGACCACAGAATCCCATCCCGAAAGACCGATTCAGATCGCTTCTGCCATCGCCGATGGTGTCACACTCAGAGCAGCCGCAGAAAGCGGTAAAAAAGCACGTGTTCAAAGTGACTCCAAAAAAGGCGGTCAAAGGAGAGGTGGTCCGAGAGGTGCTCCAAGAGGCGCTCCGCACGGTAACGCTCCGGGCGGCGACTCGCAAAAAGGCCCAAGGAGGAACTAATTATGTCTGAAATGAAATGGGCAGTCGCTCACATTAAATCGTCATTCAACAACACCATCATCACAGTGACAGACTTAACCGGCGCCGAGACAATTGTCAAATCCTCCGGCGGTATGGTTGTCAAAGCAGCACGTGATGAGAGTTCTCCGTACACAGCCATGCAAATGGCGAATCAGCTTGCGGAGCAATTAAAAGACAAAGGCATCACCGGCATTCACATCAAAGTGAGAGCCCCCGGCGGCAACAAACAAAGAAGCCCCGGACCGGGTGCCCAGGCAACAATTCGTGCCTTTGCCCGTGCAGGCATTCGCATCGGCAGAATTGAAGATGTCACACCAATCCCACACGACGGTACCAGACCAAAAGGCGGCAAACACCGCGTTTAAGGTTTAAAAGTAAGAGTAATTAGCAAATAATAGAAAATAGTTGATATTTTTATTGATTATTTTTCTATTTCTTTTTCCCTATTTTTGGAATTCCAGGTGAATTAAGATGGATATTGATATTATCGAGTTGTCTAAAGGATCTGCCAAGTTTATCCTTTCAGGAACAAATGCAGCATTTACAAACGGCATCAGACGCGCCATGATTGCAGATGTCCCGACTCTTGCAATTGAATATGTGAATTTAAATGACAACACATCTGTTCTTTACGATGAACAGATTGGGCTCCGTCTTGCCCTTGTTCCTTTAATCACAGATGCGGATTATATTCCACAGTCTGAATGTACTTGCAACAATGCAGGCTGTCCGGCTTGTGAAGTTTCATTGCGTTTAGATGCTGTTGGTCCGCGCATGGTGTATTCCGGCGATTTTATCTCAGCAGACCCGAAAGTGCAGCCGGCTGAAGAAAAAATTCCGATTGTCGAATTGAAAGACGGACAAAGAATTTTGCTTGAAGCCCTTGCCCATGTCGGCTATGGGCGCGACCATGTTCGCTGGCAAGCCGGCGTTGCATGCGGTTACAAAAACTACCCGATCGTGACCGTGAATCACTGTGATGCTTGTGGCAACTGTATCCGCGAGTGTCCGCCGAAAATCATTCAATTGGTTGGCGGCAAAGCCCAAGTGTCCGGAGAAAACATATTAAAATGTACTCTTTGCCGCTTGTGTGAACGTGTCTGTGAATTAAAAGGCGACTCCATTCACGTTTCTTATGATCCCGCTTCTTTTATTTTCTCAACGGAATCTGACGGATCTTATACCTCTTCCGAATTGGTTTTAAAGGCCGCTGAGGTCATTAAAGGACGTGCGCAGGAATTCTCCGACATCATTAAAGATTTGTAAGGCATCGGTCGTCAAGGATTTATAAAACATTGATCGCATCGCTAAGGATTTATAAGATTTTCTTATTTATCCTTGCTTTTAATTTTATTTTTTTGAAAAAACCATCTAACAACATCTTTATATACGATAAATCGTATTTTGAGGGTTGCTTTATGCGGGGGTTGCCCAGCCGGTCAAAGGCGCTAGGTTGAGGGCCTAGTCTCGTAGGAGTTCGTGGGTTCGAATCCCATCCCCCGCATGTGATTTTATTTTTTGAGTGTTTCATGATTCATACGGCGTATTTTTTCGTTTCGGGAAAGCTTCATGTTTCTGACCTTTCTTCTTTTCTGACATCACTTCATGATTTTTCAAAGAAGCATTCTGTTAAGATTCAAGGGTTTGACGCCCGAAAAATTGTTGATGACGATCATTTGCTTTTTTCAATTTACAGAGCCGAGGATGCTTTTTCAAAAGGCATAAATGAAGCCAAAGATATCGGTCTTGAAGTCTTGCGTTTCTCTTCCGGTCAAAGAAAAATTGACAAGGCATTTTCAATGGGCTTATATGAGGGTGAGAATGATTCAATTTTCATTTTCTTCGGGGAATCAGACAAACAGTTGAAAAAGATTCAAAAAGAGTTTTGCAGCGTTTTTGGGCTGAAAGAAAGCATTTCATTATCTCTTCATGAAAAGAAGCCGTTTTTAATGGCTCAGTTCAATATTACAGAAAGTGAGCTGGATGCTGTTGGTGAAAATTGTTTAAAAGATTTGGTGATGGAACGTATTGCTTTGACAGGCGTCACAAGGTAATTGAACGATTTTGAAAATTAATTGAAAGATTTTGAAAACTTAAAATTGATCGAAAGATTTTGAAAACCTAAAATTTAATTGAAAGATTTTGAAAACTTTTAATTATGTCAAACTCTTTTAAAATTCATTGAATATTATTGATTTATTTTGAGTGATTAATATGCCTCCCCTCGAATCTGCTGAAAATATGATGGCTGCCGCCGGCCCGATTGAGAAAACTTTATCTTTTTCTTTGCTTCAAATTACGGAAGCTGCCGCAATTGCATCCGCCGGTCAAGTCGGTCGCGGTGACCGCAAATATGCGGATCATGTTGCCGTTGAAGCCATGAGGCGCGTTTTAAACCACATTGACATCAAAGGAACGATCAAAATCGGCGAGGGGGAACGTGATGAAGCGCCGATGCTTTACATCGGAGAAGCCGTCGGCACCGGAATCGGACCCGAAGTTGAAATCGCAGTAGATCCGCTCGAAGGAACCAATTTGGCCGCCGAAGACGTAAACGGCTCCATCGCTGTCATGTGCATGGCAGAAAAAGGCGGCATTTTCCACGGACCTGATATTTATTTTGATAAAATCGTTGTCGGTCCGAAAGTTGTTTTGTATGAAAAAGAACACCCCGACGAAAAAATCAATATCGATGCTCCGATTTTAAAGAATTTGGCCCTCGTTTCAAAAGCCCTTGGCAAAAAAATCGAGGATTTGGTTGTTGTCGTTTTAGACCGCGACCGGCACAAAAAAATAATCCAAGACGTCAGAGACGCTGGTGCACGCATCCGTTTAATCCAAGACGGTGACTTGCTTCCCGGGGTTTTGACATGCTTTGACGGCTCCGGCGTTGACATGGTTATGGGTGCCGGCGGTTCCGGAGAAGCTGTTTTGACAGCCGCCGCTTTAAAAGGCCTTGGCGGAAAAATTACGGGACGCCTTGTTTTGCCGAGTGCTGCCAAT
>WRNK01000083.1 GCA_009776675.1 Methanimicrococcus sp. | reverse complement strand
ATGTTCAAGAAACCGCAAAACGGGTCATGGAAGAATGCGGCATTGAAATTGATTACACCGTCGGCACAATGATTGAATTGCCCCGTGCATGTATTGCCGCCGATAAAATCGCTCAAGAAGCCGAGTTTTTCTCATTTGGCACAAATGACTTGACACAAACCGCATTTGGTTTCTCCAGAGATGATGTTGCGAAGTTCATTCCGCTTTACATTGAAGACGGCATTTTGCCGGAAGACCCGTTTGCCGTCATAGACCAAGAAGGTGTCGGCGAATTAATGCACATCGGTATCACAAAAGGCAGAAAAACAAAGCCGAATTTGAAAATCGGCATTTGCGGCGAACACGGCGGCGAACCGCATTCCATCCGATTTGCGTATGAGATCGGTCTTGATTATGTCAGCTGCTCGCCCTATAGAGTCCCGATTGCAAGATTGGTCTCGGCTCAAGCAACCCTTGATAAAAACAATAAGAAAGCAAAAAGTTAAAATGTAAAAAACGCAAAAAAATAAAATGCAAAAAAAGCAAAAAAATAAAATGCAAAAAAAGCAAAAAATTGATTGCTAAAAATTGCAAAAAGTTTGGAAATCAAAAGCACCGCTTTTGAAACGCGAATAAACTCCAAAAAATGGAATTTTTTATGAACTCCAAAGAATAGGATTTTTTATTAACTCCAAAAAATAGGATTTTTTATTAACTCCAAAAAATGGAATTTTTTATTAGGGTAGATAAAGTGGATTTTCTGACAAAACGTGCTGTGTACAGGCAAGAGAACAATATAATATACAAAATTCAAAAGAAACTATTTTTACAGAGGAAGATACATGACACAACGTAAGATCATTATCATTGGTGCAGCCGGACGAGATTTTCATAATTTCAACGTTTTTTACAGAGACAACCCTGACTATAAAGTCGTTGCATTCACCGCCGCACAAATCCCGGATATTGCAGACCGCAAATATCCTGCTTCGCTTGCCGGTAAATTATATCCTGAAGGTATCCCCATCTATGCTCAGGACGAACTGGAACGTCTGATAAAAGACCTTGATGCTGACGAATGTGTCTTTTCATACAGCGATGTTCCGTACAGTTTTGTAATGGGAATCGGAGCTAAAGTGAACGCTGCCGGCGCTGACTTTAAATTAATGGGATATAAAAACAATATGCTCAAAAGCAAAAAGCCTGTCATCGCCGTTGGGGCAATACGTACCGGCTGTGGCAAAAGCCAGACCTCACGACGCATTGCAGAGATTTTGATGGCAAATGGTTTAAAAGTCATTGCCATTCGCCACCCGATGCCTTACGGTGATCTGGAGGCGCAAAAGGTGCAGCGCTTTGCCACAATTGAGGATCTGTCCAAGAATCAGTGTACGATTGAAGAAATGGAAGAGTATGAGCCTCATATTGTGCGCGGAAATGTCATCTATGCGGGTGTCGATTACGAAGCAATTATTCGGGCGGCAGAAAACGATCCAAACGGCTGCGATGTGATCTTATGGGATGGCGGAAACAACGACTTTCCGTTTTACAACCCGGACTTGATGGTTGCTGTTGTAGATCCGCACCGACCGGGACATGAGCTTTCCTATTATCCGGGTGAAATAACACTGCGTTTGGCAGATGTGGTCGTCATCAATAAAATCGACAGTGCCGATTTTGAAAATGTACAAACGGTTCGAAAGAATATCGAGAAGGTAAATCCCACAGCGATAGTTGTGGATGCCGCCTCCACCCTAAGCGTCGATAATCCGGAATTAATACGCGGCAAACGTGTTTTAGTTATTGAAGATGGTCCGACCCTTACCCATGGAGACATGAAAATCGGGGCAGGCGTCGTTGCAGCTCAGCGTTTTGGTGCAGCTGAAATCATTGACCCCCGACCATACGTTGTGGGCAAGTTGGCTGAAACTTACCGCATTTATCCCAATATCGGCAAATTGCTGCCGGCAATGGGATATGGCGAAGAACAAATTGCTGATCTGACGGAGACGATTGAGCGCACCGATTGCGATACCGTAATCATAGCCACGCCAATTGATTTGGGACGAATCGTTAAGATAAACAAGCCAAACACGCGTGTCAAATACAATTTGCAGGAAATCGGTCAGCCGGACCTGAACGATGTTTTAGCAGACTTTATTAAGAAGAGCAAAAAATAACCGAAAAATTTCAGGTTGTTTTTTAGACAATTAACATGAGGGTCATGATTTGACAAATTGTTTGTTTATCATGACCAATTTACTTTTTTTAATCTTGAGGTCGTGATTTGACAAAGTGTTTGTTTATCATGACCAATTTACTTTTTTTAATCTTGAGGTCGTGATTTGACAAAGTGTTTGTTTATCATGACCAATTTGCTTTTTTTAATCTTGAGGTCATGATTTGACAAAGTGTTTGTTCTATCATGACGAATTACTTTTTTTAATCCAAAGATCATGATTTGACGAATTGTTGTTCCTATTGACAATTTACTGCTCTTTTACCCACTCAATGAATTTATCAAGTGCGCGTCTTCTGTGTGAAATTGTGTTCTTAAATTCAGTACCCAGTTCACCAAACGTTTCCCCGTTGTAATCAAATATCGGATCAAAACCAAACCCGCCCGTTCCGCGTTCTTCAAAAGCAATCTTCCCTTCAACAATTCCTGAAAATGTTATCGGTTCTTTCCCAGGTTCACAAAAAGCAATGGCTGTTTTAAAATAAGCGCGCCGATCCTTTTCATTTTCCATGAGTTTTAACACACGCGGATTGCCGAGATGATCTTCAACAAATCGCGAATAGGGCCCCGGAAAACCGTTTAAGGCATGAATAAAAATGCCGGAATCATCGACGAGTACCGGAATTCCCAAATCTTCTGCCGCAGCTTTCGCAGAAGCGGCAGCAATCGGCTCTAAATCATCTGCCTGAATCTCGGGATAATCGCCTTTGTTTTGAATCACGGCGATGCCGATTGTTTTTAATATTTCGCGAATTTCTTCAAATTTGCCGGCATTGCCTGTAACAAAAACAATTTTTTCAAAAGCGGGTTTTTTGTTTTCTGACATCTTTTACCACCAATAATCTTCAAATAACCTCAAATTGTTCCAAAATCAAATACCTCAAGTTCCAATCAAATACCTCAAGTTTCAATCAAATACCTCAAGTTCCAATCAAATACCTCAAGTTCCAATCAAATACCTCAAGTTCCAATCAAATACCTCAAGTTCCAATCAAATACCTCAGTTTCAATCAAATATACCGCCCACGCAATTTTATTTCCTCTGCGCGCTTTAAAACCGCCTCTGCGTCCGAATATGTTTTTGAATATCCTTTTTCAAAAAAACCTTTGAGATTTAAATTATGATGGGAACTCTCAAACGTTTGAAGCAAAACGTGAACATCAACCCCTTTGGATTCAACCGTTTTGTCTGAAAAAGACAAGCCAAAGTCGATCAAATAAATCTGTCCCGCTGTCGAATAAATCATATTGGATGTTGTCAAATCTCCGTGGATGATGTTTAAAGCGTGCATTTTTCCGACAATCTCCCCGACAACTTCTGCCAACGCTTCATTTTCTTCAATTGCAAATTTTAAGGGGACACCGTCTATTTTTTCCATTTTGATGGACGAATCGTCTACGCCATAAACAATCGGCACAAGAATGCCGCCCTTTCTGGCTTCTGTCATCATGCGTACTTCTGTTCGAGTCCGCTCTTTTCGAATCTTTGAATCAATTTGAGAAATCCTGTACCCTTTTTGAATACGCTCTTTGACAATCATAAATTCATTGTTGGTTGCCCTTTCGCCCTTGCCTTTTTCAAAACCGTAGGCTTTTGGTTCAATATGGACAACCGCTTCTGCCCCGTTTCTCATTTTTTGAATTTCTTCTTCTTTTGAAATCGTCTTCGGCGGCTTCCATGTCACAAGAACCTGATCCGGTCGAAAACCGGCGTCAATAAAAGAGTTTTCAACGGTGAGCGTGTCTCCTGCTTTGAACATGAGAAGTCCGGTGTAAGCAATCATGGCGCCGTTGTCGCCCATGAATTTTTTTTCGGGAACATAAAATTGAGCCCCGCGCTCTTTGCACATGACATCCAGCATTTCACGCAGCCGAGAGTTGGCGCCAACGCCGCCTGCCAAAAGAACTTCTGTTTTTCCGGTATGTGCCAAAGCACGCTCGGTCACCTCAACAGATGTGGCAAACGCCGTTTCCTGATAGGAGAAACAAATGTTTGCCAAAACGTCATCCGGAATCGAATTGCCTTCTTTTTTGCTCTCGTTTAAAAATCGAGTTGCTGCGGTTGATAATCCTGAGAAGAAAAAATCCATTCCCTTAACAGTGTACGGTAAATCAATATATTCCGTCGATTCTTTGGCATATTTTTCAACCAAGGGACCGCCAGGATGTGGAAGTCCTGCCGACCGTGCAAATTTATCCAACGAATTTCCAAGACCGATGTCAAGCGTCTCGCCAAAAATGCGATAGGCTCCGACTCCGGGAGATGTTTCCTGATACGCCAGCACTTGAGAATTGGCGCCGCTGACATAAAGTGTAATCGGATCTTCTGCCTCTGTTTTCCAAAGACCGACTTCGATATGTGCGATGCAATGGTTGACGCCGACGAGCGGTTTATTCAGCATCAACGAAACCATGCGTGCCGCTGTTCCGACAACACGAAGGCACGGACCAAGACCCGGTCCCTTAGAAAAAGCAACGGCATCAATATCGTTTCGAGAATACCCTTTTTCCTCAAAAAGACGAAAAACGTCGCTGATCACTTCCCCGACGTATGACGCATGATGTTGTGCCGCCTCACGCGGGTGAATCCCGCCGGTTGGGGGACTGTAAGTGTGTACAGCATCGGCAATCACATCCTTTTCATCCACAATTGCCACGCTTAAATTCCAAGCCGTTCCTTCAATACCAAGAACAATTGTCACAAAAAAACCTCAGTTTCATAAAAGTATATCGGCATAAAATGTCGGGAATGTTTTAAATGTTTATGTTTTGAAAGATTTTTTACTGCAAAAAAGGCAATTAATGCATGAAAAAAAGCAGATGCTATTAAAGCTATATAGACATATAGTAAATATATACAGGAGATATATAATACTTAAACAAATCATACCCTTGCCTGATTTAATTAAGTTTTTAGATCAAAGAAGAAGAGCATGAATAAAATAAAAATGGAATTTTATGTGGGACAAGAAAACTATGATCAGCATAAATAAACAAAACAAACTTCCTTTAATCGAATGTTTAATTTTATTAGCGCCGCTTCTCGTGTATACTGTTGGAGGAATATTGGCTGCCGTTTTTTTTCCTTATCTGACAAATTTACCTGTGGCTCTTTTTTATCCGATATGTATTGTTTTAATCCTGATTTTGAATATCATTTTTTATTCGATTTTAAAGAAAAAATATCAGCTAGAGACAGATACTTTCCTATATGGTGTCGGATTTACATCAATTTGGTTTACCTTTTTGTTATTGCTGCTCATCATGATCATACAGGTGTTCAATTTGATCGTTTCTGAAAGCAGATTTCAAACGGATTCCCTCCACTATATATTTTTTGCATTTCATATAATTCCGATTACATCGCTGTTTTATTCATATGCAGCATTGCTCAAAAATAATGAAAAAAGAATTGATCGGACGACTTTGTATTTAACAGCTATAACTGCTGTTTTGTTTGTACTTGGAATAGTAATATGTTTTTTAATAATGACACCCATTCGTCTTTTTGAGTACATTTTACTGTCTTTCTTTGGTTTATACATTTGTTATTCTTTAATTTATTATGCGATTTATAAGAAGAAGTTTCAACTCACTCTTCGAAAATTAGCATGGATACCGGCTTTGCTGGCAATCGTATTGTATATTTTGTCTACGGTCATAGCCTTATTCGTATTCGC
>WRNK01000082.1 GCA_009776675.1 Methanimicrococcus sp. | reverse complement strand
GCAAATATGTGTCTATTCAAGAAGTTGAAACGCGCGATAAAAGAAAAAGGGATCTTGTTTTGAGATTTGAGAAAGAGCCGGATTCGGAGTTGGAAGACTTTGAGGGGAGTGTTTATTCCTTCTTAAAAAGGTATGCTGTCGACAACGAAATTATTTGGAAATATTTTCAAAAGAAGTTGGGCGGAAACGATGCCTTCTACAATTTCATAACCGGATGGAATAATTCTATTGCTCGAAGGTCAAAATTTTCATCTTATTTCGATAACACCGGAAACAAGTATATCACAAACGTCGGTATCGGATTATTAATTCTTTCATTTGCAATGTTTTTCATTTCTAATATTGCTGCACCATCTCATTTATATCCGATGACCAGCATTGTGGAAGGTCTTTGTTTCCTTAGCGGGATACTTTCAGTTGTTTTGCTTCTTTATCCTGTTATTTTCAAAAAATCAATGGGACGCTGGACGCCTGAGGGCCGTCTTTTCTACTTAAAGTGGACAAACTTTTCCAAATATTTAACCGATTATTCTTTGATAAAACAATATCCGCCGGCTTCAGTTATTATCTGGGACCATTTCATTGTTTATGCAATGGCACTTGGTGTGGCAGACACTGCTCTTAAACATATGAATTTGGCAACACCAACGGGACAGATGAATCAAAGCAGGCTCGGATGCTTGTATTATTACCCGTTCTTCTATCTCGGTATGAGCAATGCTTACACAACTTCAATGCCAAGTAGTGGCGGCGGTGGAGGCGGCAGAATCGGCGGCGGTGGTGGTTTTGGAGGTATCGGCGGCGGTTTCGGCGGCGGTTTTGGAGGCGCACGTTAACTTTGGCGGATTTAAAAAAGAAATTGCCGGTGGATTTAAAAAAGAAATTGCCGGTGGATTTAAAAAAGAAATTGCCGGTGGATTTAAAAAAGAATTGCCAATGGATTTAAAAATATGAAACGTATGACTATCAAATAAAAGGAGTGATATTATGGTGTCGATCTTTACAATCATTGTTATTGTTGCTGTTATTGTTTTGATTCTTCTTGTGGTCGGTTTTTTTGTTGTGATGTACAACGGCCTTGTGAGAAGCAGAAATCTTGTTGACAACGCCTGGAGTCAAATTGATGTTCAATTAAAACGTCGCTATGATCTGATTCCGAATTTGGTGGAAACAGTTAAAGGGTACGCCGGTCATGAAAAAGAACTTTTGGAAAATGTGACAAAAGCTCGTGCCGCCGTTATGAATGCTGCGTCTGTTCATGAAAAAGCGGAAGCTTCTAATATGCTTTCTTCCACATTGAAGAGTTTATTTGCGGTTTCTGAAAATTATCCGGCTTTGAAAGCCAATGAAAATTTCATGGACCTTCAAAGACAATTGAAGGATACGGAAGACAAAATCGCTTACACACGCCAATTCTATAATGACACGGTCACCAAATACAACACCGAAATTCAAACCATTCCAAGAAATATCGTTGCCGGTCTGTTTGGTTTTACCAAAAAAGAACTCTTTGAAGTTGAAGCCGATGCAAGAGATGCACCAAAAGTGAAATTCTAAACGGGTTGAAGCTTTCAATCCGTTCATTTTTCTTTTTTTGTTTTCGTTATTTGTTTTTTGTTTCCTGCATTTCTTGTTGAAGATAGGGAATGATTAATCAAAGAACTCTTCGATTATTTTAAATTCGCCCATTTCTTCTAATTCTTTTTTTGCACGTTCTTGTATTTTTTCAAATTCGCCGACACGATACAAATCTCTCGTTTTTGATTCGTTTATTATTTTAAATATCCGTGATTCGTTTTGCGGATTAATAATTAATTTTGGATTAATTAATATGCTCATGTGCTGATTACTCCCTATTCGTCCATTGAAATTAATAATGCGTCTCTAAATATTAAAAATTCGTTGTTTTCTGCTGAAAAATCAACATTTGATAGTAATTTATCAATAGATTTGTCAAGATTTTCAATTATAAAATCTTTATTAATCCAGTTTTCGTGAGGTCTTGCAGCTCTCCATTTTAAAATACGGTCTGCGATGTGTTCTTTATTTTCCGTTAAAAAAATAAGATAATTTTTAGCATAATCAAAATATGAGAATTTTTTTCTGTTTTCAATGACATCGAGGAAATGACTCCAATTCGCATTTTTGTTATCTCCGAAACGCATTTCTGCAAAAATTTGACCGAAATCGGAAATTGATTTACAATTTTCAAATCCCCTTTTATGAGATTTGATATATGGGAGATTTGGGATTAAATACTCATGATATGCGGGCCTCTCTTCAATGCCGAGATTTTTTGAAAAGAAAAATGTTGCAGATTCACACGCGGTGTCCTCTAATTCTAACCAATCTTTTTCGTTTATTATTTCGGCATCGCATTCAAAACCGTCCGCTTCGAGGTGGAATTTTCCATGAATTATTGACCTTTCAAGTTGCCCATTCGTAAAATTTACTCTGTCGTTAATTTCATAACTTACTGAGTCAAATTTCCCGTCAACTATGTTAAATTGAATACGTTCGGTAACTGCGGTATCAATGTAATGAAAATAAATTGGAGCCGTCGCATGACCTATATCATGTACAATACTTCTTGCAAACATCCGAACATCATTTTTATCTCTGTTTTCATAAGCCGTTTTAAATTTTGCAACATTATCTTCAAGCGTTTTTGACATCAACAGCAATATATCCCTCTTCTTTTTTGTTCATTTTTTTATTTTTCATTTTTTGTTTTTCTTTTGAAATGATAATCAAATCTCGGAACCCTTTTTCTAAAAAAAAACAAAATTAAACTTCAAAAAATATTGGATCATGATGCGTGTCCCCTAAACTTTGAGTACATTCACCACGATCCTTTTTTCAATTCATTTTTGTGGTTTTGCCGTTGTTATTTTTTTAAATCGCTTCGACCCACAACATTAATGTTCCTTGGATATCGCCGGTTCCTTCATAATTATCGGGAACTTTTAAAACAACGGATGATGTTGATGTCGTTTTCTTTTGAATTATTTTTTCAAAGTCGGGCCAAAATGAACTGTCAATCCAAATGCCTTGCTTATACAAGTCGTCTGAATCTTCCATGACTTCTGCTGTCACTTTGATGTCACAGCCGCCGTTGTTCGTGATTTGCATTTCTTTGGGCGAACTGGTTTGTCCGGCAGACAAATCGCCAAAGTCCAAGGAATCAATGGAGAATGACACAGAAATAGACGGGATGACGTTTGTTGTCATCGGAATGGATGTCCCTGTCTTGCTTCCAATTGGTTCTGTCGGCTCTGTTGGTTCTGTCGGCTCTGTTGGTTCCGTCGGCTCTGTTGGTTCTGTCGGTTCTGTTGGTTCCGTCGGCTCTGTTGGTTCCGTCGGTTCTGTTGGTTCCGTCGGCTCTGTTGGTTCCGTCGGTTCTCCGGATTCGTCAAACACAAATTGAGTCACTGAAACGGTTAACGGATTTTCATCGGTGTATTTGGACAAGATCATATGCGGCGTTGTTCCGATACCGTTTCCGTCGGCGTCGGTTCCGATGTAATCATTGCCCCAATAGTTTCCGGGGTTTCCGATCCATTCGTTACCGTTTAACGATGTTGTCAATTGGTCGGGACTGTTAAATATCACAACCACCGGCAATGTGCCGTAAGATGCAACGTTTCCGCCGGCATTGCTGAAAATGTCGTTGAGGTAAATGGCACTGTTTTCGCCGGCATTGTAAAGGTAAATGCCTTTTAATGTGTTTCCTGAAATGACGTTTCCGGTAATTACAGCATCTGCTGTGTCTTCTTTCCAAAGGCGGATGGCTTCTCCGGTATTGTTTGTAATTTGATTGTCACGGATTTCAACGGCGGGTGCATTTTCAGCACAGATAATTCTTGCTGCGCTGCCGCTTCCGGACAGTCCACTAAATGTGTTTCCGACAATTTGGACGCCGCTTGCATTGGTATAAAGAGCGGTTGTAAAGCCGTTCATATTTTTAACCGTGTTGTTCTTAAAAACAGCACCGTCTCTTGTTAATCGGATTCCATCACTGTGTTTCATGCCGTCAAAAGTACAGTTTTCAATAAGAGCGTTTGTCGCGCTTGCTTGAAGGTTGATGCCGTATGATCCGTTTGTAAATGTGACGTCAGAAACAACAAAGTCTTCCGATCTCGGAATGAATGTAAAGCCGCCCAGATCAAAAATAACTGTTTCATTACTTTCTCCCTTTATTGTTATTGATTTACTGATACTCTGATTCGCAGTAAATGTGTATGTTCCGGCTCGAACATTCAAAGTATCGCCGTTTGCTGTACTTCCGGCAATTGCTGCCTGAATTGTCAAAAAGTCGGGGGATTCCCCGCCGACTGTCCACTCTTTTGCACAAGCGGTTCCCGCAAGTAAAAGAACCAGAAAAGCAATAAGAACTGTTTTAAATATTGTTTTTGTTTTCATTTTTTCACCTTTTTTAAAAAAGCCTGATCCATTGTAAGCAGGCTTTTTGGATTTTCAATGGCTGCAAACAAAATCATTTTGTTTGCAAAAGGTCAAAAAAACTTAAAAGTAATTAACCGTTCTTTTTTTTTCAAAAACGATAACTATATCTATGAATTCAGGTTAAAAAATAAAAAAAAGCCGGCGTCTCCTTTTTTAGGAAACGCTTTTTTAAAATGATTTTTAAAATTTTACAATGTTTTTAAGAAATCTTCTAAGCGCTCTAGTGCAACTTTAATGTCTTCTCTTGACGTCGCATAAGCACATCTCATATGCCCGACACCTGTTTCTCCAAAGATGCTTCCCGGAATGGTGATGACATGTTTGCTTGAGAAAAATTTGTCTGCAAACTGCTCAGACGTCAGTCCAGTGGATTGGATGGATGGAAACGCGTAAAACGCACCTCTCGGCTCAAAACAATCCAGTCCGAGTTTATTGAACCCGTCCACAATTAAAACACGTCTGCGGTTGAATTCTCGAATCATGGATTTCATTTCTTCTTCACCGTTTCGCAAGGCTTCAATTGCGCCGATTTGAGCTGTCACGGGTGCACACAGCATACAATATTGATGGATGGTCATCATGGCGGCGATTAAGTCTTGCGGCGCCAAAATGTATCCGAGACGAAAACCGGTCATTGCATGGGATTTTGACAAACCGTTTAACAAGATTGTGCGCTCCTTCATTCCCGAAATGGCTGAAAACGGCGTATGTATTCCCTCATAAGTCATGGCTTCATAAACCTCATCGGAAAGCACCAGCAAATCATGCTGCTCTATCACAGCAGCGATTTTTTCAAAATCTTCGCGTGTCATAACGGCACCGGTCGGATTGTTGGGGTAGTTGAGAATGATGGCTTTTGTCTTTGGTGTTACTTTTGCCAAAATATCTTCGGGAAGAACTTTAAATTCGTTTTCGGCTTTTGTCGGCACCGGTACCGGAACACCGCCGGCTAAAATAATCAGCGGAACGTAAGAAACGTATGCCGGCTGAACAACGAGAATTTCATCCCCTGGATTTAAAATGCTTCGGATGGCAATATCAACAGCTTCACTGACGCCGGTTGTGACTAAAATTTCCTGTTTCGGGTCATAATCCAAACCATGGTCTCTTTTGTATCTTTTTGCGATTTCTTCGCGCAGTTCCAAAAGACCATAATTGGACGTGTATGACGTCTCCCCCATTTCAATCGAATGAATGCACATTTCCCGAATATGCCACGGAGTTACAAAATCCGGCTCTCCGACGCCAAGAGATATGACGTCTTCAATTCCCGCAGCAATATCGAAATATTTGCGAATGCCTGACGGCGGAACTTTTGCCATTGTTTTGGTAATATACTTGGAATAATCCATTTTGGTTATATCAGCATTGTTTGTATTGCTTGCATTGCTTTTATTGTTTGTTTTGGAATTTTGATTCATAATAGTGCCTCCTTAAAATGAAACATGCTGTCT
>WRNK01000081.1 GCA_009776675.1 Methanimicrococcus sp. | reverse complement strand
TTGCCACTTTATTATCCGCCGCATACCTTTGTATTATTTTCGGAGCGATTGTTTTGGCAGCTTCCTTAAAAATAACATCCAACAAAAATGAAAATGAAGATGAGAATAAAATTTCAGAAAACAGTATCATTTACATTATTTTTGGAATGATCATGGGGCTTGCTTCCGGTCTTGTCGGTATCGGCGGCGGTTTGATACTTGTTCCGCTGTTAATACTTTTGCTGAAATTTCCAATGCGAAAAGCTGTCGGATTGTCATCAGCAGCTATTGCTTTTACATCCGCAGGTGGTGTTTGCGGATACATCATAAACAGTATCGGTGTTGTCAGTCCGATTCCCTACTCCTTCGGATACATTAATCCTGTGTTTTGGATTGCACTCGTCATTCCGGGAGTGATTTTCTCTCGATTCGGCGCCACACTTTCCCATAAAACAGATCCAAAAAAGATTCGGCTCATTTTTTCAATCGTTGCTTTTTTGATTGGCAGTTTTATGATTTTCAAGGGAGCTACCTTATGGATGGCTTAAAAAAACAGAACACGAAGAATAAACACGAAGAATAATATACATAAATCAACTTGTTAAAAGGTAATAAAAGATAAAGTTGAACTTATTTAGGTGATAAAAATGGCAGCAGAACTGATTTTCACAATCCTCTTGGTGATTGCAGCAATTATTGTTGCATATATTTTGTATAAATTGTTAAAAACCGCTAAAAAGATTGCCATCAACATTATTGCAGGTTTTCTCGTGTTGATTATTTACAATTATTTAATTGTCCCGTTCACAAGTTTAACGTATACAGTTCCTTTAAATCTCATTTCATTGATTGTGACGGCATTAACAGGTGTTTTTGGCGCATTGGTTTTAATTATATTAAGCGTATTTGGCATTACGTTTTAATTGTTATGCCGATTGAAATCGGTTTTAACTTTTTTTATTTTTCAAAAACGCCGTTCATTTTTCAAAAATTGAATTATTGCTTTTCAAAATTTTAATTTTATTTTTCAAAAACAGCACGATAGTAGTGGCGAATGTATGATTCGCCGTCATATTTTTTCTCTCTTTTTAACGATTGGAATTCTTTTGTGATGAAACCATTTTCTTCAAACAGCTTTTTAAGTTCTTCTTCTTTGAAATAATGGTAAATGATGCCGTTTTGGCGTAAAAATGTCCGCTCTTCGGGTTTTGTTAAAGGAAAAAGATCTCCGTTGCAGCGCATATCCGATTCCCCGAAAGCCTCAAAATAAACACAGCCGCCTTTTTTTAAAACACGATGAAGTTCGGAAATTGCTTTTAATCGATCGGCGAATAACAAATGCTGCAAAACACCCAAACACAAAATGCCGTCGAAACACGATTCTTTGAAAGGAAGCGTTGTTACATTTGAAACAAAATGATCCGGAAGAGGTAAACCGCCTTTTTTTTCGGCAACATTTTCCAAATCTTGAATCGACCGCAATAAGGCATTTTTTGATAAATCAATTCCGATGCATGTGTATTTTAAGAAAAATTTTTTCAAATACCGACCGGTTCCGGAGCCGGCATCGAGTAAAAAAGCATTGTCAGGCAAGTTTTTTTGAATCCATAAATATTCGGAAAGTCCGCCCCAGGTGACATGAGAATATTCAGCATCCCATGCGTCTGCATCTTTTTTAGAAATGAAACTCATGATCCTTAAAAAATAAAAAATAAATTAAGCAGATAAAACCTGCTCAATTTTTACTGCCGCAGCATCTTTTGCTTTAGAAATATCGGCAATGTTGGGTCCGCCGCCCATGGCAAGATCGGGCTTTCCACCGCCTCCGCCGCCAACAGTGACTGAAATCAATTTAACCAAGTCACCGGCACGAAGTCCTTTTAAAACTGCATTTTTACCGCATGCTGCGACCGCTTTGACGCCGTCGCTTTCACTAAGCAATATGGCAACAGCGTTGTCATCTTTTAATAATTCGGCAGCTGTCATACGAAGAGAATCAATAGCGTCTCCTTTTGTCACACTGATGATGACTGAAAAGCCGTTGATTTTTTGAGCATTTTGAAGCATGCGAATTACCCGAGCGCCGGCAACTTCTTCTTTCAATTTTTCATTTTCTTTTTGAAGTGCTTTCCATTCCTCAAAGAAACGCTCAACCGTTGCCGGTAATATTTCTTGCTGAATGCTCAAAACTTGGGCGGACTGCCTCAAAAGGTCTTCGTTTTCTTGAATGGCAGCAACTGCAGCTTCGCCGACAGCGTATTCTAAACGCTCAACACCGTCTTGAATGCGCTCCGTCCTTAAAATCTTGATCGGACCGATAACACCGGTCGATAAACAGTGTGTACCGCCGCAAGCCTCAATGTCTGAGCCTACTTTAACAATGCGAAGTGTTTTTCCGGGCGGGACGCCGCCTTGATACAAACAAAAACCATATTTTTGTTCGGCAGCGGTTCTGTCCAGGCTTTCAAAACCGACTTTTTTGTTTTCCATGACAGTTTTGTTGGCAAGCAATTCGATTTCATTCAATTCGTCTTGTGTGATGTGCTTGAAGTGAGAAATATCGAGGCGCGCTCTCGTTTCAGTTTTTTGAGCACCGGCTTGCCAAATGTGATTGCCAAGAACTTTTCGAGCTGCATCGTTGATGATGTGTGTGGCTGTGTGATGTCGGCTGTGTGCCATACGGCGTTTTTTGTCAACTTGACCAATCACCAAATCGCCGCGGCTGATTAACAATTCTTTATCTTTGGCGTCTAACTTGTGAACAACGATGCCGTTGTACATTTGAACATCCGTCACATCATACACAAATGTGCCGGTCATGAGCATACCGTGATCAGCTTCCTGACCGCCGCCTTCGGGATAGAAATAAGTGTTGTCTAAAACAATATATTCGCCAAAGACATCCAAAACAACGGCTTCAAATTCCATGCGCTCCGGCTCTTCATAATAGAAACGCTTGGTGAGCGGGAGGCGCGCCAGCTTGTCCATGAATGAAAATTCTTCTTCCGTTTCTTCTTTTTCATCCGCTTCACTGTGCATATCGGCAATTAAAGAATAGAAATTATCCGGAAATTCAACATCAATGCCGACTTCTTTGGCGGCTTCTTTGGCAATTTCCGGCGGAATGCCGTGGCTGTCATAGATTTCCATGAGTTCGGAAAGTGGAAGTTTTTCACCTTTTTCTTGATAGCGAACGGCAGATTTTTGGATAATTTTGCGCCCTCGTTCAATGGTTTGGCGGTATTTTTCTTCTTCCGATGCCAAAATTTCAGCCGTTATTTTGAAATTATCTTCAAATTCAGGATATTCCGGCATGTTGTCAATATGCATGGCAACGATGTCGGAGACCGGGATTTTGACGCCCAAATCTGTAAGCATGCGAATGGTCCGGCGAATAACAAGGCGTGCCAAATAGCCGGCTTTCACATTGGAGGGGATGATTCCGTCGCCGAGCATAAATGTCAGACATCGAGTGTGATCGGCAATGGCATATATTTTTTCCATCGGATCCATGATTTTGGAGAGTTTGTCTACATCCATGCCGATACTGTCAGCCACTTGCTTTCGAAGTTCCATCAAATTAGCATGGCCGCTGACATCCATCAAGCCGGCAAACTTTGCATTTTGAGCAAAAATTTGAGCATACTCCGGATTATCCAGTTCATGCTCAATGCCGGCCAAGTTGGTTAATTTTTTAACAACATTGGGAAAAACGGCATCATAAATGGTGGGTGTTCCTTGAGATGCCCAAACGAAACGCTCTAAACCATATCCGGTATCAACGATGTAGTTGTCCATTTTTTCATACATCTTTCCTTTGACTTCAATGGAGCCGGTTTTTGTTTCTTTCAAATTCATGAAAACGAGCGTTGCCAGTTCTAAGCCGCCGACCATCACTTCAACAGAAGCGCCGGCATTACCGCCGCCTGCCCATGGATTTTTAATGTAGGTCACATCTTTGGCATCGGCGCCAAGCTGCGTCAGTAATTTGTCGCAAAGCTCAATGGTCATGTCTTTCCAGTAAATTTCTTTGTCGGGCTTGTTAAAAACGTGATGCGCCATCATTTCAAAAGTGGTCAAGTGGCGGCCCGTTCTGCCCACAGAGTCCAAGTCGTTGAGGCGAATACACGGCTGAGAAATGGTCAGCGGATTTGCCGGCGGCGGAGATTGTCCCGACGTAACGAATGGCTGAAAATCAGCAATCGATGCAATTGTCAAATAAATGTCGTCACGCCAGCGGGCAACGACAGGATAGCGGCAAACACGTGCATGACCCTGTTCTTCAAAATAATTCAAATAATATTCCCGCATTTGAGGAAGTGTCATCGGATTTTTAAAAATAGGCTTTCCAATAAAAGAATAGTAATCGCACGGTGCATCGCCACAAGTTTCTCTATCCGGATCGCGCGTCCAATAAATTTTACCGCATTTGACACATTGTTTTTGAACGAAACCATTCTCATTGAAATAATCAATTTGATACTCGTCATCAAGCATAGTATTTCCCTCACTGTTTGTAAATCGTCACTGTGCGCCCCCGAACATCGATTAAAAGCGCATTGCATTTTTCGCATAATTCAAGAGCTGTTTCTTTCATGTCATCGGTTCCGCCGGAATTTTTGTGGATTCTGACTTTGATCAGTTTTTTGATCTTGAGCTGTTTTTTTATTTCGTCAATCAAAGAGTCGGTCATCCCGCCCTTTCCGACGCTGAGTAATGGATCTAAATTCGCAGACTCCTTTTTTAATAAATATTGTTTTGCTTTGTCCATAATGACAACCTGTAAAGATGAATAATAATATGATGATAATGTGAATAATGTAAATTTTAGACTTCAAAAGTTTTACGTTGTAATAAATCTTCTCTCTTTTTTTTCTCTTGAAGAAAAAAATTTATAAACCCTGAGGATATTAGAGGTAGCAAAATCGGGCTTTGGGTCTGTAACAGCAAAATCCGCGCCAAAAGGCTAACCATCATACATAGGATGCTTCTTTAAAGTGGTTAAAGAAGTAATGATGTAAAGTCGGATACACTCTTTGTTTTTCAGTGAGGCCTTAACTTTAACTCTATTATCACATAACAATATCATAAGCAAGCGCTTATGTTCATCTTTACTCAAAATTATTTACTGGAGATTAAACCATGGTTAGAAAACCGGCAAGTATGTACAGAAATATCAGACAGCACTCTTTCACAAGAAGAAAATACATGGGCGGTGTCCCGGGTATTCAAATTATTCACTATGATATGGGCAACTTAACACGACAAGATTACCCTGTCAAGTTATCATTGATTGTTGAAGAAAAATGTGCCATCAGACACACCGCGCTTGAAGCGGCTCGTATCACAGCCAACAGGCACATGACCAATAAAGCAGGCAGAGGAAACTTCCATATCAAATTAAGAATTTTCCCGCACGAAGTTCTCAGAGAAAACAAACAAGCAACAGGCGCTGGTGCAGACCGTGTCTCAAGCGGTATGAGAGGCGCTTTTGGCAAAAACGTTGGTACAGCTGCACGTGTTGTTCCGTTTCAAAAAATCTTTACGATTTCCGTTGACAAGGAACACTTTTTAGCTGCTAAAAAAGCCCTTCAAAACGCCGGTCATAAATTGCCGACTCCGACCAGAATCGTCATCGACCAAGGCTCAGAACTTGTTTTGTAAAAAAATCTAAATTCGGAATTTTTTCCGAATTTTTTTTAATTTTTAATTCTTTTTTATTTTTGCCAATTAGAATGCTATTGTTTTTTATTTTCATCCATTAAAATGTTATTGGCTTTTATTTTTATTCATTAGGATGTTATTGTTTTTTATTTTTATCCATTAAGATGTTATTGGCTTTTATTTTTATTCATTAGGATGTTATTGTTTTTTATTTTTATCCATTAAGATGTTATTGTTTTTTATTTTTATTCATTAAGATGTTATTAATTTTTATTTTTATT
>WRNK01000080.1 GCA_009776675.1 Methanimicrococcus sp. | reverse complement strand
TAATCATTAAGTCCGGAGACAGTCCGGACTCTGTAAACGGCATGTCGGCAATGTCCACTTTTAAGCCGATAACACCTTTTTGTCCGTGACGGGAGGCAAATTTGTCTCCAATGTCAGGAACGCGCTCGTCTCTGACTTTGACTTTTGCCAAACGCGTACCATTAATGGATTCTGTTAAAATCACGTTGTCAACGATGCCTTTTTCATTGGAGCGCATGGTAACGGAACTTTCACGCCTTTGGTTTCCAAAACCGGAATCTAAACCGGACGCTTCTTCAAGAAAACGCGGGGGGCTTGTCTTTCCAATCAGCACGGCATTTGGCGCTGCGTATGTTTCAGGGTTGACCAAACCGTCTTCATCCAGTTCAGCATAAGATTCAGCACTTCTTGAACCGCGGTATTCGGAGTCCGGAATTTCAAATTTGTCTTCCTGACCGCCCGGATAGCGTCTTTCTTCACCTTCAAACGTACGGATGAAGTGACTGCGTCCGAGACCGCGCTCAATGGAGCCTTTGTTAAAAACAAGAGCGTCTTCAATGTTGTAGCCTTCGTAAGAGAGAATGGCAACGACGAAATTTTGACCGGCCGGTCTGTCGTCAAAGCCGATAGATTCGCATGTTTGTGTGTAGGTCATGGCACGCTGCGGGTAGTGTAAAATGTTGGCACGCGTATCCGGTCTTAATTTGTGGTTGACGGTTGAAACACCGATGCACTGCTTAATCATTGCGGCGCCCATCGTACAACGCGGGGCAGCATTGTGTTCCGGATAGGGAACCATTCCGGAGCAGATTCCTAAAATCAAGTCGGGCGAAAGTTCCATATGTGTGTGTTCCGGCGTTAAATGTTTTTCTCGAAGAGCAATGTATGTGTTTTCTTCTTCTTCGGCGTCTAAATATTCAACAAGACCTAAGTCTACCAAATCTTCAAATGTTAATTCGCCGTTTTTCAATTTTTCGATATGTTCTTCCGTCACAAGCAATTTGCCGTCTTCAACAATCAATAACGGTCTTCTGGCACGTCCGATGTCAGTTGAAATGATGACTTCCTTGGTGTGTTCCAAATAAGCGACATTTAATTGTTTGGAGAAATATCCTTTACGTCTTCTTTCACGAACCTGAGTGACCAATGCTTCAGGATCGCCATGTGTTCCGATTAATTCACCATCCAAGAAAATTTTAGATTGACTCATTCTCCCATTCCTCCATCATAGTCTATACTGTCCAAGTAATCATCGTCTCTCGGATCGCGTTCAGTCGATGCACGTGTTGTTTCTCTGATTGGAATGCCGTCTTCGTCATCTTCGCTGAATTCGTCATCCGCCTTCTTGGTACCGCTGACTTTTTCATCAAACTCTGTTTCAAACTCTTCTTTTTCAGTCGGATCGTAGCTGACATCAATGATTTCAGGCTGGATAAACTGGAATTTTTCAACGCCCATGTTGTAAAGAGACTGTTTGATGGGTTCGATATCATCAATGCCTGTGGAAAGTTCAACCATTTCTGCGAAGTTCTTCACAAGACCGCAGTTTGGACCTTCAGGCGTTTCAGAGGGGCATAAGCGTCCCCACTGTGTCGGATGCAAGTCACGGGCTTCAAAGTGCGGCTGCGCACGAGAGAGCGGAGAAATGACACGGCGAAGGTGTGATAATGTGGAGATGTGATCGTTTCTGTCCAATAATTGAGAGACACCGGTACGGCCGCCGACCCAGTTTCCGGTTGCAAGAGGATGCAAAAGGCGATCCGTCAATACGTCGGCACGAACGATGGTTGCAACATTTAAGTCGCGGTTTCTCATGCTGGCACGTTCCAGCTGATATTTAATATCGCGAGACAATTTGTTGAAAGAGACGCGGAATAAATCTTCCATTAAGTCGCCGGCAAGTTTCAAACGTTTGTTGGAATAGTGGTCTTTGTCATCTTCATCGCGTTTTCCAAGAGCCAGTTCAAAACAAGATTCTGCCATTCTTGCCAAGAAGTTGGCTTTAGAAATGCGATCTTCCGGTTTGTCGCCCAAGTGCGGCAATAAATATCTGTCCAAAACATAGTTGGCACGCTTAATTTGGTATTCGCGGGCTTGTCCGGCAGCGACACGAGTACCGATTTTTTCAATCGCAGCATGCATGCTGTCAACTTCGGCTTCATCTAAGTTTTCAAGCATGAATTTAATAATTTCAGGATCGGTGGAGACGGCTGTTACAATGTCTTGATCCGTCACGATACCCAGCGCACGGATTAATGTAATAAAATTGAGTCTTCCGGTAATGGATGGGAAAGACACTTCAAGCAAAGATTTTCGTCCGCGCTCCACAACGACAAGGGCACGATAGCCTTTCTTTTGAGAAAAGACCTTGGAGATTTCGATTTTGTCACCGTAGCGTTCGCCGTATTCGGTCAAAATTTTGTTCGGTGCCAAATCTTCTAATGTCATAACGACACGCTCTGTCCCGCCGACAATGAAATAACCGCCACAGTCTTGAGGGTCTTCGCCGAGTTTAATTTTTTCATCTTCCGTCATGCCGATTAAGTTACACACTTTTGATTTGAGCATGATCGGAAGTTGTCCGATATTGGCTTCGATGGGGTCACGATCATTGTTATTTTCTTTGCCGGTTTGAAAGACTGTCATTTCAAGGTAAAGCGGCGCAGAGTATGACAAATTGCGAAGACGGGCTTCATTCGGGCTTAAGCGTTCGATGGCACCGTCCGCTTCTTTAACAACCGGATACTCGACACGGATTTTTCCCAATTTGAGATACGTCCCTTCGATATCCGTTTCGATGATACTTTGTTCATCGATAATCTTTTGGAGTCCTGTATCCAAGAATTTATTGAACGAATCAATATGATGCTGGACAATTTTTTCCTGGGTGAAATAATATTTCGCCAGAACATGTGTATCTAATGTAATTGTTACACCTTCTTTTGTAGTTTATTTTGAATGATATTTTTTGAATGATAAATTTGATATTCATCGGCGGATTGGCGTTAATTTTGAATCGATTTATTTTGAATGATGTTGATTTTTAATTCGTTCATTTTGAATCCGTTGATTTTTAATTCGTTCATTTTGAATCCGTTGATTTTTAATTCGTTTATTTTGAATCCGTTGATTTTTAATTCGTTCATTTTGAATCCGTTGATTTTTAATTCGCTCATTTTGAATCGGTTTATTGAATGCCGTTGATTTTGGATGCCGTTGATTTTGAATTCATTCATTTTGAATTCGCTGATTTTTAATCGTTCTTCAATGAATCCGTTTCTTTTATGAAATGTATGCTGCTGACCAAAGTGTCTTTAAAGAGACATTTGTCTGCTGAAACGAGCGGATAACAGCTGCATCATTGTTTTTGCCGAAAAGGGGCGGAAAAGAAAAAAAGATGTTATGCAAAACTGTTTGTGATAATACGCCGCGTTGAAGCAGAGGCAAGATGCCGATTAAAGCTTTCTTTTGGAGCGAAGTCATGACAAATCCTATATTAAGAGAACGGTTTGGTATGGTGGGCGGACAATTGGAAAGTTGGATAAATGAGAATATTTCAAAAATGCAAAAGTGATGCATTTAAGAGATCGCGTCAATAACAAGCCGGTAATAAAGCGACTCGTCGGCGGTTTGGCTTTTACGAATAATCTTAATGACGTCGCCCATTTTGGCGCCGATTTCAACAACAATCGGGTCGTCATATCTGATTTTTGGAAGTTGTTCTTTGTCAATTGCATACATTGCAAGTAATTCTGCAACTTCTTCTTCCCCGATAATTTCGTGATGCGGGACCGATTCATGATCAAGCGGTTTAAATGATGTCAAATCGTTTCCTCCGTGAAAATTTACCCTCTTTGATGGACAACAAATCCGGGTGACAAGAGCCATTTGCAAATAGACGATACTGCCATCTTGTCAATCAAATCGGTTAAAAAAATGCGGGCCCATAGGGATTTGAACCCTAGGCCGACTGGTTAAAAGCCAGTCGCTCTTCCTGGCTGAGCTATGGGCCCCGTTTGTCTATTGCGCATTTCGTAAGTGAAACAGAACGTAAAACAGTATTGTTATATTTATATGTTTTGGCGGAATTGTAAAAATTAGGCGAGTCAGGGCGAAACGGGGGAATAATCTATATAAGAAAGGACAAAAATTAAACAAATCTTTAAGTTTATACCTCAAAATTTAAAAGTTTAAAACATGTATTTGTTTTCTTTGATTGTGTGATTGAAAATGTTGTATGAGATTTTAGAAAAAGAAGAGATGGCCACCGGTATCTACAAAATGGTGATTGATGCGCCGGATGTTTCTAAAGCTGCAAAAGCCGGCCAGTTTGTGATTGTGCGCGCTTATGATGACAGCGAAAGGATTCCACTGACAATTGCCGATTTCAATAAAGTGAAAGGAACTGTGACACTATCGGTTCAAGCGCTTGGAAAAGGAACGAAGCAGATGACAAATATGAAAGTCGGCGAAAAATTCGCCGATTTTGTCGGACCTCTTGGAACACCCTCGGATATTAAAAAAATCGGCACGGTTATTTTAGTCGGCGGCGGTGTCGGCATTGCACCGGTTTATCCTCAAATCAAAGCTTATAAAGATGCCGGCAACCGCGTCATCACAATCATCGGCGCCCGCAATACCGGTCTACTGATGATGGAAAAAGATTTTGAATCCGGCAGTGACGAGCATTATGTGACAACCGATGACGGATCAAAAGGCCACCATGGATTTGTGACAGACATCGTCAAACAACTTTTAGACAAAGACCATGCCGGCGGCTATCCTTATGAAAAAATCGGGCGTGTCGTTGTGATCGGTCCGCCGATTTTAATGAAAGTGGCTGCAAACTTAATGAAAGATTATCCCGATGTTGAAATTATTGTCAGCATCAACTCTATGATGGTGGACGGCACAGGTATGTGCGGCTGCTGTCGTGTAATTGTTGATGGAAAAGTGAAATTTGCATGTGTTGACGGTCCCGAATTTGACGGCCGTTTGGTTGACTTTGACACAGTCATGAACAGATTAATGATTTATAAAAAAGAGGAATCGGAAGCTTCCAAAAAATATGATGATGACTGTGCCGGCGGCATTTGTTCTAAATTGAAGTAAGGTGGGAAAATGTTAAAAAAAGAAAAAGCCGCACGTGTCGATATGCCGCAGCAGCCGGCAGACATCCGCAGATCCAATTTTGATGAAGTCGCCCTCGGATACACGCCCGAGCAAGCCACCCTCGAAGCCTCCCGCTGCATCCAATGCAGAGCGCCGCGCTGTATGGGCGGATGCCCCGTCAACATCAACATTCCTGCGTTTATTCATCTGATTGCCGAAGGTAAAACAACAGAGGCGGCTGAAAAAATATTTGAGACAAACTTGCTTCCATCCATCTGCGGTCGTGTCTGCCCTCAAGAAACGCAATGCGAAGAATTATGCATCCTCGGCAAAAAAGGCGATCCGATCGCAATCGGTCGCTTGGAAAGATTTGCTGCCGACACCTACAGAACGGAAATCAAAAGCTGTCAAATCAATGACGGATCGGGTTGTGTCAAACCCGCAACCGGCAAGAAAACCGCCGTTATCGGTTCCGGTCCTGCCGGATTAACCGCTGCCGCCGACTTGGCAAAAATGGGGCATAATGTCACAATTTTTGAATCTCTGCACGCCCCCGGCGGTGTTTTAACTTACGGAATCCCTGCTTTTCGTTTGCCCAAAGATATTGTGAAAGCAGAAATTGAGGATGTTTTAGCGCTTGGCGTTGAAATGAAAACGGATTATGTCATCGGCAGAATTAAAACATTAAATGAAATTGCCGATGAATATGACGCTGTTTTTCTTGGAACCGGTGCCGGTCTTCCAAATTTCATGGGAATTGAAGGCGAAAACCTAAACGGTGTTTATTCCGCAAACGAATTTTTAACACGCGTCAATTTAATGAAAGCGTATCAAAAAGACGCCGACACCCTGATTCGCAGAGGCAAAAACGTCGTCGTTGTCGGCGGCGGAAATGTCGCGATGGATGCT